>CAZTCE010000073.1:0-5725 GCA_964612205.1 uncultured Eubacteriales bacterium
GTTTTTTCATCTATATTATCAAAAAAATCAACATATTTGCCTGTTACATAGCCTATATCTTCATTTCCAATTGCAAACGCATCTTTATATGCAATTATTGAAACTCTATATTCTTCATTTTCTAATTCTTCCAACTTAACATCATTAATATATTTAGTTGAATCAGACTGAATTTGTATTCCTTGCATCGAAAAATCTATTTCTCGATCAACTTTTAACTCTCCGCTATTAATATCAAATTCAGGTATGTATTCATAATATGTAGATAAAAATTCGTTAGTCCAATTTGAAGCTTTTATAGAAAAACTTATTGTAATAACTGCACTAGCTAAAAGTATAAAACACACAAAATATGCAAGTGCATTTATAACCTTCTCCTTTTGCACAGTGTAAGGATAAAGCCTAAAATCAGTAATTGCCAAATATATTTTTGAAAAAAAATTAATTTTCACTATTTATGTTCCTCCTAATATTATCATAATTAACCCATATTTATTTTTGCCTTGGCATAAGATTGCCATATTGGTATTAAAAATTTAGCTAGATAATGATTATTTCCTTTGTGGAATTTGTTAAAGTAACAATTCCGTTTTGTGTAAGTAAAACAGTGTCTTCGAGTCTTATGCCAAACTCATTTTCAAGATATACCCCTGGCTCAATTGTAAACACCATATTTTCTTCAAGCAACGTTTCTCTTTTCGGTGAAATAATTAATTCTTCGTGAACTTCCTTTCCAATTCCGTGTCCTAAAGAATGATTATAATCAAGTCCTTCATCTAAGATAAATTTTCTTCCTAAAAAATCCGCCTCATTTGCTAACATACCAATTCTAATGTTATTTATAGCATTCATTTGAGTTTTCAAGACTAAATTATAAATATCTTTTTGTTTTTCAGTAATTCCGCCAACAAATACCATTCTAGACATATCACTACAATAGCCATCAAATACATAACCAATGTCAAATTGAATAATATCTTGTTTTTCAATTTTTCTATCAGATGGTGTTGAATGAATTAAAGAAGAATTAATGCCTGAACCAACAATTGTGTCAAACGCAAGTCCAGAAGCACCTAAAGAAAACATATAATCGTCTAATTTTTTAGCTATTTCGATTTCCGTCATTCCTGGCTTAATGTTTTGACAAATAAACTTAAAACCTTTGTCAGTAAGCTCACACACCTTTTTTATTTTTTCAATCTCCTCTTTAGTTTTTATCATATAAAATTTCCTTTCAGTGAATCAACTTATAATACTTTAGTGGCAGAATTAAACCGCCACTAAAAAATTTTTATTACACCATTGTAGTTAAAAGCCACGTTAAAGTGCTACTTGCTGGAATAAACATTGTTATAAAACTTGCAACAACAATAAACGGACCAAACGGAACGTAATCATCTGATTTTTTGATTTTTGTAAGCAATAAAAATATACTTACTATTGCACCAATAAAAAATGATAACACAAAAATTTGAATAGTGTTTGCAAATCCAAAGAAAAGACCAAGCATTCCCATAAGTTTAACATCACCCATTCCCATGCCAACTCTTCTATATAAAATCAATGCAAGTAACGCAATTAATAAAAATATTCCTGCACCCGCAACCATTCCAAGAAGCGAATCAACACCTTGCATATCATCAATTACAAACCTAATGTAAGCATAAACAATTCCAACTAAAAAACCAATAAAATTAGTTTCGTTAGGGATTATTTGCGATTTCATATCAACTGCAAAAGATATGATTAATAAAACTGCAACAAATGCATTTATAACAAAATTTATGCTTGCACCGAAAAAATAAAACAAAACTATAAAACTAAGTGGAACTGCGATCGAAACCTTTGTGTCAAACTTTACATACTTCATAAAATCTTTAGTAAACACTTTTTCTTCTTTACTATATTTTTCAATCAATGCCACAATAAAAGGTGACATCGCTAATCCTACAACTGCTATTAAAACGTTATAAAAAATAATACTCATAAAACTTCCTCTTTTCTTACTTATTTGGTCTTTTGCTTAATATGAATGCTTCCAACGGTCTTTTCCACTTTGTGTACCAATATTCTTTTTTATTTATTGGTTCAACGTAAACCGAAAACATTCCCATTCGGTTTGCTCCAATTACATCTGTGAAAAGTTGATCTCCAATAACAGCAACAAAAACCGGATCTAACTTCATCAAATTGCATGCCTTTTTAAAGCCCGATTTAAAAGGTTTTTTGGCAACCATAACATATTCTAAATCGAGTGCTGTTGCAACTTTTTGCACTTTATTTTTATTATTAGAATTCGACAAAATACAAATTTTCAAACCACTTTTTTTAACTTTTTCAACCCATTTTTTTACTTCATCACTTAAAACTTGACTATAATCTATAAGGGTGTTATCAACATCAATTGCTATTCCCTCAAGTCCTTCGTCTATAAGTGCTTTAATTTCAATACTTTGAACGTTTTTGCAATACATATCTGGAAATATCACTATTAGCTCCTCCAATCATCATAAATAACTTACACTAATATATCAATAAAGAGCTAAAAAGTCAATTCAATTCGAAGTATACATTTCCAACTCCATTTAAAAACAATTTTGCAATTATTTCTAAATTCCACAAACTCTAAGTGCTTCCTTAATTTCTTTAACACCAATTATATTTATTTCGAATTTTCCCTTAAGTTGCTTTTTTGCACTTTCAGGAATAACACAAGTTTTAAAGCCCATTTTTTCAGCTTCTTTAACACGTTTTTCAATCGAATTTACACTTCTAATTTCGCCTGTCAAACCAATTTCACCAATTACGACCAAATCTTTTGGCAATGGTACATTTTTAAAATTCGAAGCAATTGCAAGTGCAACTCCTAAATCAATTGCTGGTTCATCAATTCTTATTCCACTAACCACGTTAATGTATGCATCATAATTTGAAATATGAAGTCCTGCTCGCTTTTCTAAAACAGCCATCAAAAGTGCCATTCTGTTATAATCAACACCAATTCCCGTTCTTTTCGGCATTCCAAATGCTGTTGGCGAAAGTAATGCTTGAATTTCAATAAGCATTGGTCTTGTGCCTTCTAAACTCGCAACTATAACAGAACCCGATGGATTTCCTTCACGTTCGGAAATCAATATTTCTGATGGATTTTCTATTTCACACATTCCCTCTTCACGCATCTCAAAAAGTCCAACCTCATTTGTCGAACCAAACCTGTTTTTTACACCTCGAAGAATACGATATGAAAAATATCTTTCACCCTCTAAATATAAAACCGCATCAACCATATGCTCTAAAACTCTTGGGCCAGCAATGTTTCCATCTTTCGTCACATGGCCTATAAGAATTGTTGTGATGTTTGCCTTTTTGCACATCTGCATTACTCGTGAAGTAATTTCTCTAACTTGGCTCACACTACCAGCGGCCGCAGATAACTCTTCACTATACATAGTTTGCACCGAATCAATTATTACTAAACTAGGTTTTGATTTTTCTATTGCTTCCTCAATAATTTCAATACTAGTTTCTCCTAAAAACATTATATTATCATTTTTTATGTTTAATCTATCCGCACGCATTTTAATTTGTGAGCCAGATTCTTCTCCAGAAATATATAAAACCATTCCGTCAGTTTTTACTTTATCACATATTTGCAAAATCAATGTTGACTTGCCAATTCCTGGCTCGCCACCAAGAAGTATAAGCGAACCTTGAACTAATCCACCACCAAGCACCCTATCTAGCTCTTCATATCCAGTTTTATATCTGCTATATTTTTCAACTTCAACAGAATTTAATTTTAGCATTTCTGAAGAGATTGCTTTTCGTTCATTGCTTTGTTTCGTTTTTACAATTTTCTCTTCATAAAAAGTATTCCAACTGTTGCAAGCAGGGCATTTTCCAAGCCATTTAGGAGATTCATTTCCACAACTGCTGCAAACAAATATCGTTTGATTTTTTGCCATTTTACTTTCCTTCACTTTCTAATAATTTATCTTTTACAAGAATATACATTGCGTGCGACCATGAAAGCTGTGTAACCCATGCAGTTTTATGCCCCTCTCTTTCTATCTGCTCAGGCAAGAAATATAAATTATCTGCATGATTTGTCACCCAGTCAAATAATTCTTTTGCTTTTTCAATATTTCCAGCTTTGATTTGATATAACGCCATCCAAAGTGACGAAATTATCCAAGTGTTTCCACCCATATAATTATCCCACTGATATCGCATATAGCCTCCATTTGGCATATGCAAAGTCCTTTCGATTTCAGTTACCGTGTTTTGAACAACTTCGTCGTCGATATCAAAAATATCAAAAGTTGTAACAACAGACAAAAGCGAAATATCAACTTGATTATTGTCTAAGCTTCTTTTTAAATGCCCATCTTCAACAAAATAAGTCTTTATTGCTTCTTTTACTTTTGGTAACAATGCATCAATTTTATTAATCAAATTAGAATATTCATTAGTCCTGAAATTTTTTAACATTTCTTTGCCTTTTCTTAGTGCTTCGTAAATGCTAGCAGTCGAATATAAATGCACGCCTTTTCTTTCTTCCCATAAATCGTAGCAAGGCTTTGAAAGACCTCTTTCATCTATAAAATTTGCAAGAGCAGTTGTTGCTTTTAAAATCAAATCAGGGACAAAATCACTCATATAATTTGTGCTAAGCCCTATTAAAATACTAGCTGTTTCGTCTATTTGCAATCCCCAAGAAGGTGCAAGCTCTCCATTAGAATAATAGCGTTGTTCAAATAAACCATTATCTAATTGTGTTTTAGTTGCAAAACGACTATAAAATTTATCTAATTGATCATACATATTTAGCTTTCGTAGTGACTCATTTATAAATAATGCATCTCGTGGCCAGCAATAGCCATATCTTCCGCATTTAGTATAAGTTTCGTCAACATCTGGCGAAGCCAAAATTGCCCCCGTATATTCGTTAGATAGTAAAGCAAACATATAAATTGTTCTTTCTATAATTCCTTTTTCTTTAACTTTAGTAACATTTTTTAAAATTTCATTTTGAGAAAAACTCTCCATATGGTTATCCCAAAACTTTTTGGTTATATTATAAAGTAAATTTTCTTTTTGTTTTTTACACCACTTAACTGTTTCCAAACAGCCATCATTCGTAGAATTTAACTTTGAATTTAATGTTGTATATAAAACAATCTCACTTACATTTTCATAAGATATAATTGCATCTGCCGACATTCCAATATAATCTTCGTTATTAAAATCTGGTGTTTCTAAAGAATCTTTCGCATTGTTAATTCTATATTTATAAATGTCTTTATCAGAAAATGTAGCCATATACATGTCTTGACAATATTGAATTAAAGTATTGTCAACAACCATACTAGAAACTTGTTTATCTACATTGGAATTTAATTTTGAATATAAAATCAAATTTGATGGTTTCATTAATCTTATTGCACGAACTAAAATATTTTCGTCTGGTAACACATAATCTCTTAAAACCACTTCCGTACCATTTGATTTTAGCTCTGTATACAAAATGTTTCCCTCATAATATTGATTAATCAAATCCGCATCTTTAAACCAATGAATTTGACTATTTTCAAATGTGCCAAGGCTATATGTATCAATCAGTTGGAAATAATCGATGTATGGATAATAAAGCCTTATAAGCTCCGCTTTATCGCTCATACAAGCTAACACTCTTGAATTACCTAAAATTGCATTATTGAAATAC
>CAZTCE010000074.1:0-5703 GCA_964612205.1 uncultured Eubacteriales bacterium
TTTAAAAGCTTTACAAGAAATATCTACTCAAGGCACTTCTAAGACTTTAGATGATTTGCGTTATGAAGACTACAGGGAGATTCCAGTAGATATTTTAACCTTTGTAGATAGCGACCAATATCTGGGCAATGCGTGGCATGATGCCGAAGGGAAATCTAAGCTGTACCCCTACTGGCGAAAGGAATTGAAAAAAATCTTTCCCAACAACCTAGACACTACAGTTAACAATGCTATTTTTAGTGGAAGCCGTGGACGAGGAAAGGCCCAGCCTATAACTGAGCCAGTTCTCACCTCCAAAGGGTTTATCCCTATGGGAGAAGTTAAGGTAGGGGATCAAGTCTATGGCAAGGATGGAAGGTTGCACAGTGTCATAGGAGTGTTCCCTCAGGGAAAAAAGGATGTGTATAGAATCACTTTTGGTGATGGGTCCTCCACACTGTGCTGTAAGGACCACCTTTGGGAAATTCACACTAAATCTGAATCTTACTGTAAGAATAAGGGCTACAATGTTGCCAGAAGAGTGGTACCTCTTGAATATCTTTTAGATAAACCTCTTAGGAGGCTTAGTGCTGGTAAATGGGAAGGGCAGTTTTTCATTCCCATTTGTGATCCAGTGCAGTTTCCACATCAGGAGGTTCCTATTCACCCCTATTTACTTGGCTGCCTTTTAGGAGATGGATATTTAGGAAAGGGTGATATTCGAATCACATCTGGGGATCCCGAAATTATAAGTAGGCTTCAACATATTGTATCAGAAGAGGATTCGAATTACTACCTACAACAGCACACCTCAGCCAAAGCCTCACGACTCGATTATAGTCTGGTTCGTCGCAAGGTTCCTAAGAATCAGGGAGAAGACTCTCAGCTGTCAGTACCTGCTCCCAATCTATTTGCCCAAAGATTAGAGAGATTAGGTTTAATTCAAGCATCTCTGAATAAGTTTATTCCTGAGATGTATCTCTATAATAGTGTAGAGGTTCGTTTGCAGCTTCTTCAGGGACTGATGGATACTGATGGAGCTATTAGCAAAGATGGTTCTACGATAACCTTTGATACTACCAGTTCGCAGCTCCGAGATGGTGTGATATGGCTAGTACAATCTCTAGGAGGAACAGCTTCTTATAGGGATTGTCATCCCCATTATCACAATGCTGAAGGTCAGAGGGTTTTGGGGCACGTTTCTTACTGTGTTCGAATAAAATTGCCACATTCTATGTGTCCATTTTCTCTGTCCCGTAAGGCAGAACGAATGCAAAGTGTAAGAAAGCGCCCATTCAGATATATAGACTCTATTGAGTTGGTAGATCAGCAGGAGTGCCAGTGCATACTGCTGGATAGTGAGGATCACCTTTACCTCACTAAGGATTTTATCGTTACTCACAATACCGAGGTTGCAGTACTCTGCATTGCATACCTTCTGCATAGACTTCTATGCCTTAAAAATCCTGTTGAATATTTTCACTTAAAGCCATCAGAGAAGATCGTACTGGCATTCATGAATATTAAACTGGCCCTGGCTGAGGAAATTGGAGTAAGTAAATTCCAAAATACCATTCAGTCCAGTCCGTGGTTTATGGCTCATGGGACAGTGGAAGGTCGCACTAAAAAAATCTGGACGCCTCAGAGGTATAATGATCAGGTGGCTATAGATATAAAGATAGGTTCCCAAGCAGATGACCTTATAGGCTTACCTGTTTACGCAGCATTCTTCGATGAAATATCGTTTATTCGAAATAAAGATATTGACGAGCAGAAGCGAAAGGCTTATGATATGATTGATACTGCTATTGGTGGCATGAAAACTCGATTTGTCCACCAGGGTAAAAATCCAACCTTGCTAATGCTTGCCTCTTCCAAGCGAGGCGATAAGTCCTTCCTGGAAGAGCACATGAAGAGAAAGCTGAAGTCTGAGAAGGATAATGTCTATATTTCAGATGGACCCGTATGGGAAGTTAAACCTCCAGAAACCTACAGTCTACCTCACTTTAGAGTGGCTCTAGGAAATAAATTCTTGCTGTCTCAGGTAATTCCAGATGAAGAACCTTCGGGTATTTATTTGGATAAAGGATATAAAATACTAGATGTTCCAGGAGAGTTCAAAGCAGACTTCTTAGATGATATTGATCGAGCTTTATGTGACTTCGCTGGAATATCTTCTAGTGAGATATCTAAGTATATTTCAGGATCTGCGTGGAGAGATACTCGAAATGATCAAATTCAAAATCTCTTCACTAAAGACTTGATTGAAGTGGGTAACGATATTGATGATGCCATTCAATATCGAGATTACCTAGACTTATCAAGAGTGCCTTCTGAGTTAAAGAGTAGGCCCTTATTTGTACACATGGATATGTCTGTATCAGGGGATATGACAGGTATAGCAGGAGTATGGATTGTTCGAAAAGATGTCCATCAAGCAGATAGAGATCAATCTAAAGAGCTCCATTTTAGACTTGCATTTTCAGTTTCTGTAAAAGCTCCTAAAGGTAGACAGATTTCTTTCGAGAAAAACAGGCAATTTATTTACTGGTTGAAAGAAGTGGGATTCAATCTAAAAGGAATATCCACAGATACCTTCCAGTCTGTAGATACAGGCCAGTCCTTACTATCTAAAGGATATCCTTATACCGTTATATCTGTAGATAGGGTAGATTCTTCTAGTCACCTCTGTCTTCCATATCAATACTTTAGAAGTTGTATATATGAGAAGAGGTTGGAGACCTATGAGTCTGAGACCCTAACAGCCGAGATTATAGATCTAGAAAGAAATATAAATACTGGTAGGGTAGATCACCCCGATGGAGGGAGGAAGGACGTAAGCGATGCTGTGTGTGGAGCGATTTTTAATGCTTCCAAGCACGCAGAGGAGTTCGCTTTCGACTATGGTGAAGACCTTGACAGTACTATTGAAGTGAGTGCTTCAACTCCAGACTCCTTGAAGCAGCAAATTCAATTGGATTTTGAGGCAGAATTACAAAAAATAACTACTCCTAAAAGTATTCAGGAGCAGCAAAAAATAGATAGAGAAAAATCTCCATTTATGGATTTCGGAAATGGACCTGCAAAGCCAGTTCAAGGACCAATAATAGGAGATGGGCTATTGATATGGTAAAGGAGTGCATTTAAGAATGCCTAAAGATAATTCAGTTTATACCGAACCAGAGAATGGGTACGGTCAGAAAATTAAATCTAAACCAGTTCCTGAAAAGCAGATTGGTATAGACACCCAAGATAAATTCTACGACGACCTTATTAGTTCAGCAATCAATAGGGTGCTAGATGTCTCGGCCTTTACCAATTTTGATCAGGCATCTACCAGCAGAGATTCTGTCTATGCCTTATTAGATACCATGTGCCAGGATTCCACAATTTCTGCTGTTCTAGAGACATTTGTGGCTGATGCTACAGAGCCTAATGATTCAGGTCAAATTGTGTGGGCAGACTCTTCAGATCCAGATATATCTAAATATATAAACTACCTGATCGATTCTATGAGAGTAGATAAGCATATAGGTAGATGGGTAAATTGCATCTGCAAATATGGAGATGTTTATTTAAGAATTTACCGAGAATCTGAGTATGATGATGGTCTGTTTGATAAACCTAAGAATAATTCCAAACCTCTGAGAGAAGATGTCAATCCAGGGGATACTCTTCCTGAAGAAGTTGAGCATAAAAAGCTTGAGGAACAGGTGAATCTAAGAGCCTACTCCAAGGACGACCATTATGTTCACTATCTAGAGATGCAGGCCAATCCTGCTCAGGTATTTGAGTTGACGAAGTTTGGAAAGACTTATGCATATATCAAAACTAATGTGAAGTCTACCAGCTCCACAAACAACAATAATTGGGATGCCAACATGGGAGCCATCTTCAGCAATAAGTATAACTTCAATAAGGGTGATATTGATGTTTATGCAGCCACAGAATTTGTCCACGGCTGTCTGGATGAGGACCAAAGTAGAACCCCAGAAGAAGTGTCCATAACTCTAGATAAGGATCACACAGTAAATTATGCTGTGAAACGTGGTCAGTCCCTCTTCTATGATAGCTTCAAGGTCTGGAGGGAGTTGCTACTCCTAAAGAATTCAGTTCTCCTAAATAGGGTAACCAGATCTTCTGTAGTGAGAGCTATTCAAGTAGAGGTTGGGGATATGCCTAAGGAGGAGGTAACTCCTCACTTGCAGGGTGTTAAGAGATTGTTTGAGCAATCTCAAGCTCTAATTGCTGGTCAAGGCATGAGTGAATACACCAATCCAGGACCAATTGAAAATAACGTTTACATTTCTACTAGAAATGGTAAAGGTGCAATTAGTGTTCAGCAGGTAGGTGGAGATGGAACCAATGTAAGTCAATTGGCAGATTTGGATTACTACACTCGTTGCTTATTTGGATCTCTTGGTGTACCAAAGGAATTCTTTGGATTTACAGAGGACAATGCTGGTTTCAGTGGTGGAGATTCTCTTGCTCAAATATCCTCAAGATATGCAAAGAGAATCAAAAAGATTCAATCTACAATGATTCAAACTCTCACAGATGCTATTAACATAATTCTTTTAGACAGAGGCCTTGACAACTATATCAATAATTTCACCATTAAGATGCAGGCTCCTGCAACTAAGGATGAAGTAGCTAAGAGAGAGATGATGGCTAATAGAGTTCAGCTCACCAATGACATCATGGCCTCTCTGGACACCATAGAAGATCCTGTAGTCAAGCTGAAAATCTTAAAGGCTCTGTACTCTGATTATATCAATAACACAGAGGTGCTAGATCTAATTCAGCATGAGATTGATAAAATGGAGAATGCTCAGGAGAAGGAAGAGGAAGAAGCCTCTACTGCTGAGGATGCTGCTAAAGAAGAATCCTTGATATCAGATGACGAATCGCTCTTTGGAGAAGAAGGTGAGTCTGCTGAAGAGAGTATTTTTGATGCTGTGGAAGATGCAGGAACTGAAGAGATTGCACTTAATACTGAAGATTCCTCAGAGGAAAGGAGTGAGGAGGGTAGTGAGTATGAAACACTTCCAACTCCAAATCAGCTAGGCTTAGATTTCACAGATTCAGAGGAATTCTAAGTGTATAAATAGGGGAGAGCCAAGGAGTTCTCCCTTTTCACTAATCAAAACCAACCGCAATAACGGAGGAGTAGTTTTATGATAGCAAAAACAGATTTACTACTATTATTATCGGATCTAGAAAGCCAAGGCATTGATGTGTCAAGACAGGTGAATGAGTTATATTCCACTCCAGGAATTTCCTTAGAAGTTCTCAAATTTATTAATGCTCATAGACAATTAGACCTAACAGCTTTTTATGATAATCTTCGCAAGAATTATAACAAGAAGAGATCTAAGCTATATATTTCTTTAGTGAGAGAGGATTTAGAACCTGCAGAAGTTCTTACAACCTTGGCAGCGTATAATTTGCAGGTAGCTTTATATGCATCTAAGATGCAGGATGGCCAGATGTTCTTAAACCATGCTAGAGCTAAAGAGGTGAATTTGGTCTTGGCTAAGTATTATGCCAATTACGATCTAACTAGCTGCATGCAGCTACTAAAGTTAATTAAAGCAGATCTAGTAGCCTGCGAGATGGTTGAGGGTAGAAGAGAGGGCTGAGACTGGTTGAGTTGTGTATACCCCCTTATAAAGTCTTTTAAGACTTTTATTATAATAAATATTAAATTTATATATAATATAT
>CAZTCE010000075.1:0-5667 GCA_964612205.1 uncultured Eubacteriales bacterium
GTCTTTAAAATTTATTAATTTTTTTAAATATTCTTCTCTATTTATCATAACTATCACCTAATTTAATTATAAAACCGAATCAGCATTTTGTCAAGTTTTTGCAGTTACATTGCAAAAACTTCTATTTTTCTGCATTTTTTTGAAGTGTAATTATTGCTTGCTTTAAACATAAAGTATACACGCTTTTACGCAAAAATCCACTTTGCACCTTTAAAAAGCCTGCAACTACATTTTGTAATTACAGGCTTAATATTTTATCTTCTAGGATTATTGCAACCACCGTTGCAAGTTCCATTTTCTCTATCGTCATTGCAAGTGCTTACTGGATTAGCTGTTTGACACCCGCAACTACTATTTTGCAAGTTCATTCCATTATTCATATTGTTCATATAAAACTTCCTTTCTGCAAGTTTCTCCTCGACTGTTCTCAATGCTTCACCAAATCTTTGGAAGTGTACAACTTCACGTTCTCTTAAGAAACGTAAAACATCAATAACATCTGGATCATCTGCCAAATCAATCAAATATTCATAAGTGCTTCTTGCTTTCTGCTCAGCAGCCATATTTTCAGTCAGATCCGTTATCGGATCACCTTTTACTGCAAGTGCCATCGCACTAAAAGGTATTCCACCTGCACTTTGTGGGTAAACCGATACCCCATGGTCTGTATAATATTCTCCAAGTCCTGCTGCTTTTAAATCTTGTGGTGAACAACCTTTAGTTAGTTGACTAACTAATGTTCCTACCATCTCTAAGTGAGAAAGTTCTTCCGTTCCGAATATCTGTTAGAGTAGCCTTAGTAATTTCTGTTGGCATACTAAATCTTTGACTCAAATATCTAAGTGCGGCTCCCAATTCGCCATCAGGACCACCATATTGACTTATAATAAATTTAGCCATTTGCGGATCTTTATTTTTTATATTAATCGGATATTGTAATTTCTTTTCATATCCCCACATAGCTTAGTTCCCCCCTTCCCATGGCCATGGATTCTTTATCCATTTCCATTCGCAATCTCCTGCTGCCGAATTTGCAGTCAGTGGACCATATTTTTCTTCATATTCTTCCTTTAATGCGTCTGTATCATTAACTAAATTTTGATACATACAAAGTGCATCTTCATCAAATGGATGCGTATCTAAATACAATTGCAAATCATAAAGTTTAAAATCGTGTTCCATAATTGATTGAAGTAACTCACATTTGTTATTCATTATCATCCACCCCCCTGCACGTTTCTGTTTGCTCCAAATACCTAATCATACATTGAGATTGATTTGGTGTATATGGACTTACCAATTCCGGGAAAGTAGTACCGTGTGCCAACGATTCTCTTGGACAAAACGTTTCATCTAATTCTTGATATGGCACATATGCATTTGCTAACTGCGGATTAACCGGCATAAATGGTGGCATTTCACAATTTCTGCAACCACTCTGGCAGTTGCATCCACATGTACGCCTATTATATCTTGTTCTTCTGTACATAACAAAACCTCCTATTTCATTTGTTATATTAAATGATATGTAAAAAAAGAAAAAACGTGTCAAAAAAACAGGCTGATGTTACTTAATAACACCAACCTGTTAACTTTAATTTTTATTAAAATGTTATATGAAATAAATATTTCAAAACTACAACAACTACAACACCTGGCACTCCAAGTAATCCAACAATACCAGCAGATAGCCAAGTTATTGGAACTCCAAGCCCAAGTATATCAAGTATCCAAAGTGCTACCGCACCAGCTGCTATATTAATCAAAAAACCGAATACTGATTTTGTGCCTTTAAAAATAATTTTTATAAAAACCGAAACAACTATTGCTGCTACGCAAAAAGATATTATTGAACCTATCGTTAACATTTCCGCTCCTCCTCTTTTTTAATATACTAACATTATACACATATCATACTAAAAAGTAAATCACAATATGCTTTTTATTTGCTCAAAATTTACATTAAAAACTACATTTTCTTACACCAAATGCCACGGGGAAATGCCACGGGGAAATGCCACGGGGACGGACTTCGTGGCACGACTTTTTTCGAAAGTCAGTATTTTCAAGCGTTTCACAGCCTGTTCCGTGAAACACGCCATTTTAAGCCTTTTTTCGTTTTGGGTGTGCCACGAAGTCCGTCCCCGTGGAATGGAAGTTTACAAAAAAGTGCCACGAAGGTAATTTCTTCGTGACACTTTTTGCTTGCATGACATTATTCAAAGCATCTCAGTAATAATGTCGTGCAAATGTACTGGAGTTACATTATTTTTCATTAATGTTTTTACAATAAAATCAATCCTCGTTTGATCTGTTGTAATATCCGGCACTTGACTCTTTTCAATTCTACTTGACGTTTTCTTTTGAATTTCAACACCATATTCGGAAAAGTTGTTGTGTTCACCTTCGTTTTCTAAAACATAGTATATTAATTCAAAACTGCCACTTTCGAATGCTTCAAGAGTTTCTTTACCAATGTAGTACCTTTTCATGGCGTAGCTGCCCCCTTTTCTTTTGTATAACTATATTATATTTTTACGAAAAGTAACTATCAAGAAAAAGGCATCGTAAAATTCCGACAAAAAATTTATAAAATTTGTCGAAAAATATAACATCATTAAAAAAATTGATGTTTTAAAAAAGGGGGAACCTAAAAATTAAAACATCAATTTATATTTGGTAATGTATTACCTTTGAATATTATAGTATCTTATCTTTGTGTATTTGCTGTGAACGAAAAATGAAAAGGTAATGATTTAATTAGTTGTATCTGACTTTGGTAAAAACTCATATAGAGCTTTGTATGCAGCTACTAATTCATTTAAATCTTGCTCACCACTAAGAGCAGCTTTTGCTTTGCCCATAGCTGTTTCTAAGCTACCATCACCACTAAAATCAGGATCTGCTATCTTTTGACGTGCACTTTCAACTGCACTTTTTAAAGCAATTTCTACTTCTTCTTTTATATTTGCTATTTTTCGCAACATATCATCAGATTTAGTTGCTGACATCTTATAAGCATCTTCTATATTTTTAGCATATCTAACAATATCTTCAACAGCGTTCATAGTATTTTTTAAAACAGTTTCAATTTCAACCAAATTATCTTTCGCTTTTTTCAAAACATCTAATGCTTCTTTTACATCTTTAATAGTAGGATTTTCTCGTAAAGCAACAGAACAAGCAGTTGCTAATGCTCCTTCAAAAGTTTCATAAGTACTTTCCATATAATTAGATTTAGACTCTTCTATAATTCTGCATTTAACTATTAAAGCATTTAGTTCATCTTTCAAACTTTCTACTGCTAATTCAAGTTTACCAGTTGCAACATTTAATGCATCAGTTGCACCGCTTACATCATTAACAGAATAATCTCCAGATGAAGCAATAATTTTATTTGCATTATCTAACGCTTCTTGGTAAGTGTCCCAAGTCGATCTAACATAATCGTCTGAAGGATTATTTCCTACTTTAGCTTTTGCATCTAATATTGCTTGGTTTAATAAAATAACTGCATCTTTATGTTCTTGTGTATCTTTTACTAATTTCATTCCCTGCGTAATTGCTTTATTTAAATCATCAAAAGCATTTTTAGCTTCTGTTTCTGTGCTATCAGTTCTTTCTAATAATTTTTTTGCTATATCTAAAGCACTTGAAAAACTATCATATGAATCAGTTGTGTATTTAGACTTTTCTTTAACAATATTTGCAGCATCACCATTTATCAAGCCTCTGATTTTTGCTCTATTTTCTGCAATTCTTTTATCTGTTCCACTCCAAACTTGTTTTAATTCACTTACAGCCGTTTTCAAATTTGCAAGGGCTGATGTCAATTTTGAAGCTTTTGGTGAAGAACTGCTTAGTAATGTTTTTGCAGATGTTAATGCATCATAATAGTTATACCAAGTTGATTGAGAATAGTTAGCTTCTGGATATTTTCCATCAACACTTTTTACGTAATTTTCTAAATCTTTTTTTGCTGTTGCAACATCACTTTCGTTTTCAACTGCATTGTCAAAAACTATTAAATATGTTATTCCAGAATATTCATAAGCATAAACCATATCTTTGTTTTTATCTATGTTTGTAAACTTCAATGTTGAGGCTGATGAACTTGTAACCGAAACAACTTCAAAAGTTTCTGAGTCATAAGTGTATGTTTTAGAGCCTATCTTTATTTTTGAACTTGTCAAACTGCTAATTGAACTTGCACTATCAAGTTTAATTTCTTTTATAATTCCAAGCTCATCATCTGAATTTAAGTAATATAAAATCATTGAACCTTCTTCTGGCATATCGCTTTTATCTATTAAGATGTATGAAGATTTTTTAGATGAACCAACAGCTTTTACTTTTATTCCATCTTTTGAGGTATCAATTGTTAAATCGTTATCTGTAACAAGTGCAAGTTTAACTTCTTTAGCACCTGTTGCAAGCACATATTTAACAGTTGAACCACTCATATATAAAGTTGCATCAATTGCTTCTGAAAGCTTATCAACTTTGTAAAGCAAAATGTTGCTATCACTTGGCAATGTGTAATAATCATCATCAAAATAAATTTTATTACTTTTAATTTTGGTTATTGAGCCTTTTACTTCTTTATATTCTTTTTCATCATTTATTGAAAAAATAGTTTTTGTTTTATCGTTATACAAAACATCAAGCTTTCTTCCATAATATTGAAGAACTTCTTTATCTGTGAATGTTACTGTTAATTTGTCTTTTGCATCTTCAACTTTAACAGTTGCTTTTGTGTAAGCATCATTAAAGTTAACAGATGTTATTTTTGCATCTTCTAAGTATGTGTAATTTTTATATTTATTAATCATTTTTTGACCTGGTCCATATGTAAGTCCGCCATTTGTAGTTTGTCCAGTTACTGTGCATACGCCAGTTCTAAGCATATTCCAAAGAAGATTTGCAACGTCACCTCTAGTTGCACCATTATCATTTTTAAAAGTTCCTATTGAGGTATATAAATTTAACTTTTTAGCATAAGTTATGTAATTGTTTGGCCAATCCGTGCTTGATTTTGTAACTTCATCTTCATAGCCTAATGCACGAATCACCATCGTAGTTGCTTGAGCATAAGTGACCGTTGAATCAGGTGCAAATGAACCATCAGGTTGTCCAACAACAATTCCTAAATCTTTTGCAACATTTATATATCCATATGCCCAATGCTCTTCTTTTAAATCTGTAAATGTGCTTTTCTTTTTAGCAGCTGCAGTCACTTGGCTTTCTTCGCCAAGAGCTATAACCATCATTTTAGACATTTGCGCACGAGTTACAACAACATTTGGTCCATATGTGTTATCTTCCGGATAACCATTTACCAAGCCTACTTCAATTAACGCGTTAACTGCATCCTCATATTTCGTTCCTTTAACATCTTTTAAACTTGTTGCTGCCAAGGAACAAGTGCTAATCGTCACGCATACAACGATTATAGAAATTAATGCTAATAATTTTTTCATTTTCACAACTCCCTCTTATTTTTTTCTTTTGATATAGTCATTATATACTATTAAGTTTTTTAACTCAACGATTTATATAAATATTTTTACAATCATTTCTTTTGACAATTTAACTTGCCGTAAAGTTTCACTAAAACTAAATTTATTTTTATTAATTTAAGTTTAACTATCAACATTGTTTTGAGTA
>CAZTCE010000076.1:0-5570 GCA_964612205.1 uncultured Eubacteriales bacterium
TAAATGAACATTACTGATCCAATAGCAGATATGCTAACAAGAATTAGAAATGCAAACGCACAAAGACACGAAACAGTTGATGTTCCATCTTCAAAATTAAAGAAATCAATCGCTGAAATTTTATTAGAAGAAGGTTATATCAAAGGATATGAAGAAATCGAAGACGGTGTTCAAGGTATATTAAGAATCACATTAAAATATGTAAATAAACAAAAAGTTATTGCTGGCTTAAAAAGAATAAGCAAACCTGGTCTTAGAGTATATGCTACTAAAGACGAGTTACCTAAAGTATTAGGTGGTCTTGGAATCGCTTTAATTTCTACATCTAAAGGAATTATGACAGACAAAAAAGCTAGACAAGAAGGTATTGGCGGAGAGGTTTTAGCTTTTGTTTGGTAGTTTTTAAAATATATTAGAACTAGAAAATTTGTAAGTTTTGCTTGCAAAGAAAGGAGAAATAAAATGTCAAGAATAGGAAAACAACCTATAACTGTTCCAGCAGGTGTTGAAGTTAAAGTTGAAAATGGTAACGTTGTTACTGTTAAAGGTCTAAAAGGAACATTAACTAGAAAACTTCACGAAGCTATGATTATTAAACAAGATGCTGGTGTTATAACAATTGAAATTTCTAAACCTGAAGATGACGCATTACAAGGTTTAACAAGAACACTTTTAAACAACATGGTTGTTGGTGTTACTGAAGGATTTAAGAAAGAACTTGAAGTTAACGGTGTTGGTTATAGAGTTCAAAAACAAGGTAATAAATTAGTAATGAATATGGGATTTTCTCATACAGTTGAATTTGAAGATAGAGGCGATACTAAAATTGAAGCACCTTCTCAAACTAGTATTATAGTTACTGGTATTGATAAAGAAGCTGTTGGTCAACTAGCTGCTGAAATTAGAAAAGTAAGACCTCCAGAACCATATAAAGGTAAAGGTATCAAATACGTTGATGAAAGAATCATCAGAAAAGAAGGAAAATTAGGTAAAAAATAATCTAGGTGTAAAAAGAAAAATTTAATTTTTACAAACTGGTATGGAAAGGAGAGAATTTACAGTGATAAATAAACAAGCTAGAAGTGAGTCAAGAGTGATAAGACATAAAAGAGTTCGTACAAAAATTAGCGGTACTCCTGAACGTCCAAGACTTAGCGTTTTCAGAAGCAATAAAGGTATTTATGTTCAAGTAATCGATGATGTAAATGCTAAAACTTTAGTTTCTGCTTCTACATTAGACAAAGAAGTAAAAACAAAAGCTAGCAATATCGAAGCTGCTAAGGAAGTTGGAGATTTAATTGCCAAGAGAGCTATCAAAGCTGGAATTAAAACAGTTGTATTTGATAGAGGTGGTTACATATACCATGGAAAAATTAAAGCATTGGCAGAAGCTGCTAGAGAAGCAGGTTTAGAATTTTAATTTGGGAGAAAGGAGTAAATAAAATGATAGATGCAGAGACACTAGATCTTAAAGAGAAAGTTGTTACAATAAATAGAGTTGCAAAAGTTGTTAAAGGTGGTAGAACTTTTAGATTTAGCGCTTTAGTTGTTGTAGGCGACGAAAACGGTCACATTGGTGTTGGTAATGGTAAAGCTGCTGAAGTTCCAGACGCAATCAAAAAAGCTATTGAAGATGCTAAAAAGAACTTAATCGAAGTTGCTATTGTTAACACAACAATTCCACACGAAATAATTGGTCACTACGGTGCTGGTAGAGTTTTATTAAAACCAGCTGCTGAAGGTACTGGATTAATTTCAGGAGGAAGTGTAAGACCTGTATTAGAGCTTGCAGGATATAAAAATATCAGAACTAAAAATCTTGGTTCAAACAATCCAAGAAATGCTGTTTATGCTACAATTAAAGCTTTACAAGATTTAAAAACAGTTGAAACAGTTGCAAATTTAAGAGGTAAAAAAGTATCTGAAATTTTATAAAATTAATACATTTATTACAATAAAGAGGAGGTGCAAAGTAAATGAAACTTGATGAATTAAAACCAGCAGTTGGATCAAAAACAACTAGAAGAAGAGTTGGTAGAGGAATTGGATCTGGACTTGGAAAAACTTCTGGAAAAGGTCATAAAGGACAAAACGCTAGATCAGGCGGTGGTGTTAGACCTGGATTCGAAGGTGGCCAAATGCCATTATTCAGAAGAATTCCAAAGAGAGGATTTAAAAATATAAATTCAAAAGAGTATACAGAAGTAACATTAGCTATGCTAGAAAATCTTGAAAATGGCACAGAAGTAACAGCTGAAAGCCTACTTGAGTTAGGAGTTATCAGAAAAGCAAATGATGGAATCGTAGTTTTAGGAAATGGTGAATTAACTAAAAAACTAACTATCAAAGCTGCAAGAGTAACAAAGAGTGCTGAAGCTAAAATTGTTGCTGCTGGCGGAAAGGTAGAGGTGGTATAGAGTGTTTAAAACGTTAGCAAACGCTTGGAAAGTTCCTGAATTAAGGGAAAAAATCCTATACACATTATTATTACTAGCAATATTTAGATTTGGTGCGTTCGTTACTGCACCAGGTGTTGATGCTACTTTACTTAGCAGTATAAGCAGTGCAAATGGTTTTGTATCTACTGTAAACATTATTACAGGTGGTGCGTTTTCAAACTTATCAATTTTTGCAATGTCAATAAGCCCATATATCACGGCTTCAATTATTATTCAATTGTTAGCATTTGCAATTCCAGCTTTGGAAAAGATTTCTAAAGATGGTGAAATTGGTAGAAGAAAAATTTCAGCATACACTAGATATGCAGCAGTAGTTCTTGCCGCAGTTGAAGCATTTGCATTGTATTTAACATATAGAGGACAAGGTGTATTCCTATCAAATGGTCCTTGGGCACCTTTAATGTTTATCTTATCATTAACAGCAGGTTCTACTCTTCTTATGTGGATTGCAGAACAAATTAGTGATAAAGGAATTGGAAATGGTACTTCACTTTTAATTTTTGCTGGTATCGTTTCTGGACTTCCATCAACTGTTCAATACTTATGGAGTTTAGTAGTTGTTGATGGTGCATTTAAAGTAACGGGGTTACTTATTGCATTAGCAGTTATTATTGGTGCAATCGTTTTAGTTGCCGGTGTTGTTTGGGTAACTGAAGCTGAGAGAAGAGTAAATGTTCAATATGCAAAAAGAGTTGTTGGTAGAAAAATGTATGGCGGTCAAAGCACATATATTCCAATGAAACTTAACATGGCAGGTGTTATGCCGGTAATTTTTGCAATGTCATTTATGCAATTCCCAGCAATGATTATTCAGTTAATAAATAACGACATTGCTACAAGCACAGGCTTCTGGGCTGGAGTTTATAAGGTGTTTGCATTCACTTCTGTAAGTTGGGCATCTGCTAGTACAAAAGAAATGATTATCTATGGATTAGTACATATTTTAATATATTTAGTATTAATCGTAGCTTTCAATTTCTTCTATACAATAGCTATGGCATTTAACACTTTTGAAATATCTGAAAATCTTAGAAAAAACGGTGGTTTCATTCCAGGTATTAGAGCTGGTAAACCAACAAAAGAGTTTTTAGATTCTATATTAAACAATATAACACTTTTTGGTGCTATATTCCTAGGTATAATCGCAGTATTACCAATACTTACAGCTTTTGCAGGACTTCAAATATCTTTTGGAGGAACAGCAATATTAATCGTTGTAGGTGTTGCACTAGAGTCTGTTAAAGCACTTGAATCACAAATGCTTACAAGACATTATAAAGGATTTTTAGATTAATAAATAAAAAGAATGTTCAGTGAAAATTGAACATTCTTTTTTTGTATTTAGAAGAAACTTCAGTTTTATTGAAGGATATTTATGTTGATTTAAAACATTAGTGAAAATGTTTGTATATTCTTTTTATTGCCTTGTCAATTATTAAATGATATAATAAGCATAGATTGTACAAAAGAAAAGAGGAATGTGAATGGAAAATATGTCACGTAGTGAATTGGAAAATTTTATTATAACCAAAGAGCAAGAATTAGATAATTTAAGGGCAGCAATTGCTAATGGTGAAGATGTATCCTTTAGCAAATTGGTTGAAGTTGAAGAGGAAATCGAAGATGCGGAGTCGGAGTTAGAGCAACTTGCTGAACTTGAGAGGGATGATAATTCTGGAAGTAATCTTGAAAACGCTAGAACGAGAGAAAAAATAAAGGAATATGAAATTGATGAGCAAGATGTTCTTGAAGCAAATAGAATTAAAGAGGAACAAGAAAAAGATTTAGAAGAGGTTCAAAAACAAGAAGAACAGGAGCAACAGGAAAATGAAGAGGCTTTAACAGAGGAATTGGAAAACACAGATGACTCTTCACTTAAATTTACTTTGGCCCAATGGGAAAATAGAACGGGCATAAATATCGTGCCTGACGATTATATTAGGCAAAAGTATAGCAAAGATTTGACTGAGGAACAGTTTAAAGAAATTTTGAAAAATGAGAATGTGCCTAAAATTATTCAAGAACCTGGTTTGGCAGAAAATTATTTAAAAACACCAGAGGATTGGGCGAGTGTTAAAACTTCTAAATCTGCAATCGACCAAGCGATTAAGTCGGGCAATTTTCCAACAGAAGTTAATGAAGAATCTTATATTTTGTTAGAATATAATCAAGATAAAATTATGGACGAACATGAAGACAGAAACGATGATGGATATGGCAAGATAGATGAAGAAGATATTTATGGAAAAGCTTCAAAAGGTTCTGGATTTGAAGAAGAAATAAAAGATTCATCTGAAACTAAAAATGAGGATATAGAAGCAAATGAGAATGCACAAGAAAGTATAATTAATCAAATTGCTGAAGAATATCTAACAATCCAAGGAGTTAATGCGGCTGTTGTGTTGGTACCGCAGTTAGTTGAAATGGCTGAATCTATGGGGTATATGGATATGTCTACTATTGATATTGAACAACTAGCTCCTTTGATAGATTCTAATTTAGATTCATTAAGCGATGATACTACTAAGAGTGATTTTGACAAGATATCTAGAAATATGGTACACGATTTAGAACATCCTGAGTTAGAAGAGGAACATGAAATTAATGAAGAAGAACAAATGCCAGGAATGCCTAGAAAAATACAATATTAGGGGGAATACAAATGACAAAGACTATGCATAAAGCGTATGCGGAAGTTTATGAAATATTAAAATATATGCCAAAAGAATATCTTGAAAAAATTCCGATGAAGTTTATGAGAATGTTTGAAGATTGTTCTTTTGCAAATTACAAAATTTTTATAGATCCAAATAAAACTTTGAAAGAGCAAAATGTGACTTATGAAGCTAAAGTTGTAATGTCGGTTTTGAAATACAATTATTGGCTAAGTCCAGAAGAAAAAATAGCGATGCAAGAAAAATTAAAACAAAATGAAATGAATTCTAAAAAGGAATTTGATTTGTCAGACTTGGGCGAAAGAATTAAATCACAGTCGGCTAAACTAAATGAAAATATTGAAACTTTGCAAAGTTCGGAATCAAATCTGCCTGTTAAAGTTGAAAATAAATCTTGGTTTGGCAAGATTATTGATAAAATAAAAAAATTTTTTAG
>CAZTCE010000077.1:0-5522 GCA_964612205.1 uncultured Eubacteriales bacterium
CTTATATATTATATAATGATTTAGTAAATATTGTATAGGAGATGATAACATGTCAAATGATGAGATGGATAAAATCTTAAACAAAACAGATAAGAAAAATAAAAAAAGAAAGAAGAAAAATAGAAAGAAAAATGTCTTGAAAATTGTTTTACTTACCATTTTATGGGGAATAATAATAATGGTTGGACTTGGTGTTGGAGTGATTTATTCTTTGTTTAATGGCGCTGGCGAATTGCCACTTGAACAATTTGAAATAAATAATTTTACAACTTTTATTTATGACAAAGATGGAAATGAATATGCTAAACTTGATTCTACAGAAAATAGGGTTTATATTTCGATAGATGAAATGTCAGAATATTTGCCAAAGGCTTTTATTGCAATAGAAGATGAACGTTTTGAAACACACATAGGTTTTGATTTAAAACGTACTGCTGCTGCAACAGTTAAATGGATTACAACTGGTAACTCTGATTTTGGTGGAAGCACAATAACTCAACAGCTTATTAAAAAAGTTACTAACGATCAAGGCAGAAGTTGGCAAAGAAAAGTTAGAGAAATCGTTAGAGCAATTCAATTAGAACAAAAAATGTCAAAAGATCAGATAATTGAATTATATATGAACATTATTTATTTAGGTGAAAATTCTTATGGTGTTGAAACTGCTGCTCACACATATTTTAATAAGACAGCCGAAGAATTAACAATCGCAGAATGTGCGATGATTGGCGGGCTTGCACAAGCTCCAAGCTCAGTAAATCCAGTTTCTAATTATGAAAAAGCAACAGCTAGACAAAAAACTGTGTTGGGTAAAATGCATGAACTTGGCTTCATAACTGATGCTCAATATTCAGAAGCTTTAGCTGAGGAGTTAGTAATAAATAGATCATCGGGTGAAGTAACTGGAACTAATTCATATTTTGTTGATGCTGTAATTGAAGATATAATTGATGATTTGACTGAAAAATATGGTGTTGAAAGAGGAGCAGCTCAAAAAATGCTATATACTGAAGGCTATAAAATTTATACAACTGTTGATTCAAAAATTCAGGAAAACCTTGAAACAGTTTATAAAGATCAAAATTATTTTAAATTAAGAAATGGTAATTACGATGAAAATCTTCAATCTGCAATGGTAATAATAGATTATCAAAAAGGAAATGTAGTTGGTTTAGTCGGCGGAACGGGTGAAAAAAAGGAGCAAAGAGGTTTAAACAGAGCAACTCAAACATATAGAGCTCCTGGTTCAACAATTAAGCCACTTGCGGTTTATGGCCCAGCTTTGGAAAATGGTGTGATTACGGCTGCCACAACTTATGATGAAGTTTCAACAACGTTTAAAATACCTGGTTCAACCGATTTAACACCAGAAAATAATGGAAGTTATCGTGGACTTATTTCAACTAAAAAAGCATTAGCAGTTTCATCAAACATTGTTGCTTGTAAAGTGTTCAATGATTTAGGTGCATCAGCTTCTCGAAACTTTTTGATGAAGCTTGGAATAACAACTCTGCAACCATTTGACACAAACATGGGTAGTTTAGCACTTGGTGGTTTAACAAAAGGTGTTACTGTGTTTGAACATGCTGGTGCTTATGCAGCAATTGCCAATAATGGTATCTACATTGAACCAAAACTTTATACAAAAGTTGAAAGCCGTGATGGTGAAATAATATTAGAAAAAACTAGTGAAGTTAGGCAAGTAATGTCTAAGCAAAATGCATACATTTTGACTAACATGCTTCAATCTGTTGTTACATCTGGAACAGGTGGAAGCGCAGCACTTCCTAATATGAATGTTGCGGGAAAAACAGGAACAACAAATAGCTCTAAAGATAGATGGTTTGCAGGTTATACGCCATATTATGTTGCATCTGTTTGGGTAGGCTATGACCAACAAAAAAATATTAGTATGTCTGGTAATCCAGCTGCTATACTTTGGAAAGCAGTTATGTCAAAAGTACATGAAGGCTTAGAAAATAAAGCATTTACACGTCCTTCTGGAATTGTTTCAGTTGAAGTTTGTGCTGATTCTGGTAAAATACCAACAGAACTTTGCAAAAATGATAGACGTGGTAGCAGAGTTACAACTGCTTTATTCGTGTCTGGCACAGAACCAATCGAGGAATGTGATATGCATGTTGAAGTTGAAGTTTGCCCAGATACATTAAAATTGAAAAACCCTACATGCTATAATGTTACTCGATCTTACAAAATGGTTTGTTTAAACAAGACTTACGAAACTGTTCCAACAAGATTGCCAGATGATTATGACTACATTATACCAACTACATATTGCGAATTTCATTCGGCACAAAAAGATGAAAATGGTAACTGGCTAGGCGATGATGATGACGATGATGAAAATCTTTTGGATGAAAATGGTATACCTAGTTGGATAAGCGGTAGATAAAATTTTAATAAAACACCCCTTTAAAAATAAAGGGGTGTAACTAAAGATAGAAAGGAAGAATACTTATGATTAAAAAAGTGGGAATACTTACAGCTGGAGGAGATTGCCCAGGTTTGAATGCAGTAATTAGAGGAATTGTTAAAACAGCAGAATATCAAAATGTTGAAACTTATGGATTTTTAGAAGGTTATAAAGGATTATATAATAATAATTTTATTAAACTAGATTCTTCTATTACGTCTGATATTATCGCCAAAGGCGGTACAATACTTGGTTCTAACAACAAAACAAATATTTTTGCAATGCCTGTAAAAAATTCTGATGGTGATATCACATTTGAAGATAAATCTTTTGAGGTTGTAGAAAGATTGAAAAAAGATAATTATGATTGCTTGATAATAATTGGTGGTGATGGTTCGCTAAAATCAGCTAGAGATTTTACTAGAAGAGGGCTTAATGTAATTGGAGTTCCTAAGACAATTGATAATGATGTTCCATATACTGATGTTACATTTGGATTTAATACTGCCGTTACAGTTGCAACAGAAGCAATAGATAGAATTAAAACAACAGCAGAATCACATGGAAGAATACTTGTTTTGGAAGTTATGGGCAGATATGCTGGCTGGATTGCTTTAGGTGCTGGAATTGCCGGTGGTGCTGACACAATTTTAATACCTGAAATTCCTTACGATTTTAATTCAATAGTTAATAAAATAAAACAAAGAAAAGAAAAAGGAAAAAATTATAGCATTATTGTTGTTGCCGAAGGTGCAAAACCTATCGGTGGAGATGTAGCTATAAAGAGCATTGTTTCTGATAGTCCAGACGCAATTAGGCTTGGCGGTGCTGGAGAATTTGTTGCTAGAGAAATTGAAAAATTAATTGGTCAAGAAGCTCGTAGCACTTCACTTGGATATATCCAAAGAGGTGGTGATACAGTGCCTTATGACAGAATACTTTCAACTCAATACGGTTCAATGGCTATGCAAATGGCTTATGAAGAAAAATTTGGTAATATGGTAACTTTATTAAATGGAAAAATAACTTATGTTCCTTTAGATGAAGTAGCTGGTAAAAATACTAAAATTGGTGAAAGTTCTTCAAACATAAAAGAAGTTGATTTGAATGGCGACATGGTTCAAACAGCAAGAAGAGTTGGAATTTGTTTAGGAGATTAAAAAGGGAGTTGTTATCTAATGTATGAAAATAAAAATCTTGAAGAGTTTAAACGTTATATAAAAGATAAATATGTTGCCGTGATTGGAATGGGAGTTAGCAATATTCCACTAATTCGTTATTTAATGGATTTAGATGCCAATATAACGGTATTCGATAGAAAAACTGAAGAAGAGTTAGATAAAGCTTTATGTGAAGAATATGCACTTCAAGGTGTTAAATTTTCTTTGGGCGAAAACTATTTAGACAATTTAGTTGGATATGATATCATATTTAGATCGCCAAGCATGCGACCTGATCATCCTGCAATTGAAAGGGAACTTAACAGAGGTGCAATATTAACTTCTGAAATAGAAATGCTTATTGATTTATGTCCAGGTAAAATTATTGGGGTTACAGGTAGTGATGGAAAAACAACTACAACAACGTTAATATATAATATTTTAGTTGAAGACGGATATCATTGCTATTTGGGTGGAAACATTGGAACTCCTTTATTTGCTCAAATTGATGAAATGAGGCCGGAAGATATAGTTGTTTTAGAGTTAAGTAGTTTTCAACTTATGACCTTGAAAAAGAGTCCACAAATAGCTGTTATAACTAATGTTTCACCTAATCATTTAGATATTCACAAGAGATATCAAGAATATATTGATGCTAAAGAAAATATTTTTAAATATCAAAATTCAAGCGATATGGTTGTTTTAAATTATGATAACGATATCACTCGTGAAATGGCAGGCAGGGCAGATTCGAAAGTTAGATTATTTAGCACTAAAATAAAACTTGATGATGGTGTTATTATAGATAACAATATGATAAAAGTTTCGGAAGGAAAAATCAGAAAACAAATTATTGATACTAGCGATATTTTACTTTTAGGAGCACATAACGTAGAAAATGCTTGCACAGCAATTGCTGCAACCATCGATTTAGTTAATCCACAGTCCATAATAAATGTTTTAAAAACCTTTAAAGGTGTTGAACATAGAAATGAATTTGTTCGAGAATTAAATGGAGTAAAATGGTATAATGATTCAATTGGAAGTAGCCCAACAAGAACAATCGCAGGACTTTTAAGCTTTAATCAAAAGGTAGTATTGATTGCGGGTGGCTATGATAAGCATTTGGATTACACAGAACTTGGAAAATATATTGTAGACCATGTTAAAACATTAATTTTAATGGGTCAAACAAAAGAAAAAATTAAAAATGCAACTTTATCTGAAATAGAAAATAGAGAAGAAGACATTGAACTTCCACTATTTGAATGTGGCACTTTAGAAGAAGCGGTTGAAGTTGCAAATAAAAATTCGAAAAATGGAGATATCATATTTTTTTCACCTGCTAGTGCTAGTTTTGATATGTTTAAAAACTTTATGGAACGTGGAGAAAAATTTAAAGAACTTGTAAATAAGCTGTAATTTCTGGCTTTTCTTCGAAAAATCTACGAAACTCACTTATGAAATTAATTTTTTTGCAGAATTAAAATCTGCGCAGCAACAAAAATAATAACAATTTTATTAAAACATCTTGCAACTTTTTAAAGAAACATATAAAATATTGTTGATAACAAAAGAAAAGAGGGTTGAATATGAGTTTTTTGAAAATATTCGGAATAACATTTGGAAATAAGAAAAATAAATATTTGCCAGAGGCGGTGTGTGAAGATTGCACATCAAATTTAATTGAGCCAACTTTGTTTAAACCAACTGATTGCAATGCTTATAAGACACTTGCAACATTTGATTTAAATATGGAATCGCCTAAATATGAAGGAGCAATACCAGAAGCTACAATCAAATTCTATCCATTAGGTAAATAGATATTGACAAAATTGGATTTTTGGTATATACTTTTCGGAGTTGACGGTGCTAATTTGCAATATGCTTATATTCATAGAAATAAATAAATAATGATATACTAGAGG
>CAZTCE010000078.1:0-5459 GCA_964612205.1 uncultured Eubacteriales bacterium
CTTTAATAAATATATCAACAAAAAAATTAGCCAAGTGGCAACCACTTGACTAATCTATAGAGGATGATTATTATTATGAAACTTAGGCTTTTTGTTCCTCAGCTTCATTTATCTGGATTTCATTTTCATGTTTTTCAACTTCCATCTTGCAAACAGAAACTTCATAAGCTCTTCTGATTTCAGATGTACCATCTTCAAACTTCTTTTCATATTGTCTGCTTTGTATTCTGCCCCAAATCTTAATATTATCTCCAACACTAAGATTCTTGCAAAATCTTGCATTTCTTCCCCAAGCTATACATGG
The DNA here is from genome assembly GCA_964612205.1 of uncultured Eubacteriales bacterium. Classification (GTDB taxonomy): domain Bacteria; phylum Bacillota; class Clostridia; order TANB77; family UBA1234; genus UBA1234. The sequence continues at coordinate 305 of CAZTCE010000078.1, forward strand.
GATGTAATCTGATTTATTGTATGCTCTATTAACAGCAAGTAAAATATCTGAAATTTCTCTTCCAAATGGAGTAGTTCTATAAATAGGTTTCTTGCAAATAAAACCATTTAAAACTATTTCATTAGGATTTGTTTCACTTTCTTCCTCTGTTACTATAGAAATATCTTTTACAAACACTGTTAAAACAAGCTTATTTTTCTCATTTTCGTAATTATTATACGATCTAAATTGTCCTTCAACTTTAACTTTAGTGCCTATTTGATATTCATCGGTTAGTATTCTTTCCGAAACTGTTACAGGAATAATATCGCTATTATCGCTAAGTCTAGGTATTTCTAAATCAAATGTGTAAAAACCTTCTCCATATACTTCATGGCTAAAACGCCTCTCTGAAACGATCTTCCCTGCAAGCGTAATAACATTATTCTCACTATAATTTACCACTTTCTTATCCCCCTCATTTGCATTTTTTTAACTTTACTTAATGTAATTTTATTCATCAATCTGACATTTTATTCCTAAGCACAATTATGATTTTACCACACTTTGTTAATTTTGTCTACATAATTCGCTAAAAAAGTATACTTTTTTTGTAAACTTGTTTTATTCATAAAACATCTTATGAATATCTGAAACTTCATATATAATATATGTGTATTCGCATAATTTGTGTATCAATCTAATATTTCCACAACATTTGTCTACAAATAACCCCCCAGTTTTACTGGGGGGTTATTCTAAATACAATTAAAAATTATCATCTATTGCAAGAGAAAAATCAAAGAGTAAATAAACTCATTTGATTACTTAAGGTCATTCCCTTTAAGCAACCTGCTTTTTCTAAAAGCTCTACCGTTGATTTTCCAACACCTGCTCTTATTTTTAATTCTTCAACAGACATAAACTTTCCATCTGTCTGATGTGCATTTTGAATATTTAGTGCTGCAACATTTCCAAGTCCAGCAATACTGTTAAGTGGTGGTCTTATGCCTTCATCTGTCATAATGAATTTTGTAGCATCTGATTCATATAAATCGATTGGTAAAAATTTTATTCCACGCTCATACATTTCAAGAACAATCTCAAGTGTTGAATACATATCTTTATCTTTTGCGGTCGCATTGTTCCCTTGTGCATCAATTTCACGCATTTTATTTTTTACTTTTTCTTTTCCATATATCATAAATTCACTATCAAACGCATCCGCCCTTATTGAAAAATAAGCGGTATAATATGCCATTGGAATATGCACTTTGAACCAAGCAATTCTAAATGCCATAGTTACATAAGCAGCAGCATGTGCCTTTGGAAACATATACTTAATTTTTTTACACGAATCAATATACCACTCTGGTACATCATTTTCACGCATCAATGATTCTTGTTCTTCGGTCAAGCCTTTTCCTTTACGAACACATTCCATTATCTTGAATGAAGGTTTTGGTGGCAATCCTTTTTTTATCAAATATAACATAATATCATCACGAGTACATATTGCGTCTTCTAGTTTTATAGTTCCAGCTTCGATAAGTGATTGTGCATTATTTAACCACACATCTGTACCGTGTGAAAGTCCTGAAATTCTTAGCAGCTCTTCAAATTTTGTAGGTTTTGTATCAACAAGCATTCCTCTAACGAATTTCGTTCCAAATTCAGGTACACCAAACGTTCCAACAGGTGAATGTATTTGATCTTCTGTAACTCCAAGTGCCTTTGTTGAACTAAAAATCGACATTGTTTCTTTATCATCTAGCGGTATCTTTTGCGGGTCAATTCCTGTAATATCTTGTAGCATCCTAATCATTGTAGGATCATCATGCCCTAATATATCTAGCTTTAGTAGGTTTTGGTCAATTGAGTGATAGTCAAAATGTGTTGTTCTTATGTCAGTATTTGGATCGTCAGCTGGATGCTGTACAGGGCAAAATTCATATATTTCATTTCCCATTGGAACAACTATAATTCCACCAGGATGTTGACCAGTTGTACGCTTTACACCAGTACAACCTTGAGCAATTCTAACAACTTCTGCATTGTTTATAGGAATATGTCTTTCTTCATAATATTTTTTAACATATCCGAAAGCTGTCTTATCTGCAATCGTACCAATAGTTCCAGCTTTAAAAGTCGTTCCCTTACCAAAAATAACCTCCGTATATCTATGTGCTTTAGCTTGATATTCTCCTGAGAAATTAAGGTCTATATCCGGTTCTTTGTCACCGTCAAATCCAAGGAAAGTTTCAAACGGAATATCCATTCCATCTTTAGCTAATTTATGACCACATTTAGGACAATCTTTATCCGGCAAGTCAAAACCATTTTTCACACCATAATCAGTAAAATCTGAATACTTACAATTTGGACATCTATAATGAGGTTGCAAAGAATTAACCTCCGTAATACCTGTCATATTTGCAACAAATGATGAACCAACAGAACCTCTGGAACCAACCAAGTAACCGTCTTCGTTAGACTTTGCAACCAACTTTTGAGCAATGATATACATAACGGAGAATCCATTTTTTATAATTGAATCCAACTCTTTATCAATTCTATTTTGAACAATCTCTGGCAACGGATCTCCATATAATTCGTGAGCTTTATTCATAGTTAGTTCTCTAATTGTATTTTCACAACCATCAATATAAGGTGCTGCTTTATAATCTGCAATTGGACTAAACTTTTCACACATATCTGCAATTTTATTCGTATTTGTTACAACAACCTCATAAGCCTTTTCTTTTCCCAAATATTCAAATTCCTTAAGCATTTCTTCAGTTGTTCTAAAATATAGTGGTGCCTGTTCATCGGCATCATCATATCCCTGACCAGCTTGTAATATTCTTCTATAAATTTCATCTTCAGGATCCATGAAATGAACATCACAAGTTGCAACAACAGGTTTATTTATTTTTTCTCCAATTTCAACTATTTTTTTATTAAAATCTATTAAATCATTTATTCCTTTTACTGTGCCATTTCGCACCATAAACATATTATTTCCAAGCGGTTGAATTTCTAGGTAATCATAAAAATTGGCAATTTCTTCAAGCTCTTCATCAGATTTTCCGTCAACTATCGCTCTAAATAATTCACCTTGTTCACACGCACTGCCTAAGATTAAGCCTTCTCTGTATTTTTGCAAAACACTTCTAAGCATTCTAGGTTTCTTATAAAAATAATCCAAATTAGAAATCGAAATTAACTTATACAAATTTTTAAGTCCAACTTTGTCTTTAGCAAGCACAATAGCGTGATATGTCGGCAAAGTTGTAAAATTAATGTCACCGGCAAGTTTTTCATCAACTTCTGCAAGTTTTGTGATGCCTTTTTCTTTAAGCATATTTAACATTACTTCTAAAACCTTAACCAATGTATCAACATCTGCCAATGCTCTATGAGCAACATCAACTTCTATTCCTAGATTTTCCGCAATTATTCCAAGTTTAAACTTTTTAAAATGAGGAAATAGCTCTTTTGCAAGTGGCAAAGAATCTATATAAGTTGGATTAAACTCAAGTCCCAATAAATCTGCGTTATGCTTTATAAAACCTATATCAAAAGTGGCATTATGTGCAACTAAGACAGTGTCTTTTACAAAATCTAAAACTTTCGGCAAAACCTTATCAATTGTTTCAGCATCTTTAACCATATCATTTGTTATGTTTGTAACTTCAACAACTCTTTCAGGTATTTCACGCTCAGGATTTACAAAACATTCAAATTCTCCAAGTCTTTCACCATTTCTAACTTTAATAATTCCAAACTCAGTTATTTTATCAGTAAGCTTTGAAAGTCCAGTTGTTTCAATATCCAAAACTGAATACGTAACATCTTCCAACATCTGATCACTTGCGTTTATAACAGATGTAAATCTATCTGGTGATAAATAAGCTTCTACACCATATAAAACTTTCATATCAGAATCTTTAATTGCTTTTTTGGCCTCTGGGAAAGCCTGTACTACACCGTGGTCAGTAATCGCCACAGCTTTATGTCCCCATTTTATTGCCCTCTTAATCAAAGCAGTTGCAGAAGTCATTCCGTCCATTGCACTCATTTGAGTGTGCATATGAAGCTCAACTCTCTTTTCTTCTGCATTATCCATACGAATTTTTTCTTCCCAAGTAGACTCTTCTATCATATCAGCAATAACGCCAAACTCCCTCGAAAAATTATTATACTCATACGTTCCAATTAATCTAACAGGAGGACAGTTTTTCATTTTAGGATGCACTTCTTCATATTCATTAGCTTTCAAAAAAGCCTTTACATTTATAGAACTGCTACCATCATATATGTCAAAAGAAATTAAAAATCCACCATTTTTAGTTTCTCTGCTATCGTAATTACTTGTTTTTCCTTTTATGATTACACCTGGTTGCTCCGGTGAAAAATCTATGATTTTTAGCAGTTTAGGATTTTGCGTTTCACGCCATCCTTTATAAATAAGTTTTTCAACGTCTTGAACCATATCCAAATTTTTCTTTCTAGGAGCTCTTCTAGGCGCACCATTTTGTGCACCTTGCCAAGAATTACCACCACTATTTTGCTTAGGCATACTTGGAGCACTGCCACCCGAAAAATCAGCATCCGTTGGTGGTTGCCAATTTGGCATATCTGGACTACTTGCAGAATTTGAAGAAGCTTTATTATACCCCTCCGGCATACCATTTACTTTTTTATTCTGCATTGCATTTTCTTGCTGAACATTAGCCTGTCTTGCCAAATTTTCCTCCATCATTTTTCTGATTATCTCATCCTGCTTCGGAATAACATCAATAGCATCAGGCTCATTAAATTTAACTTCATATCTATTTCCAGATGAATTCATTACGAAATCAGATATAAGCTTATCCATATTTCTCGAAAGCATCATAAACTTACTCTTCGATTTCAAATTTACTTCAATAACATTACCATTTATACTTGCCTCACTCCCACTAAACGCAGCACGTGAAGAAACATATTTCTTTGAAAAAAAATCTACAACTTCATTCCAATTAAATCCATTATTTTCCAATTTAAACTGCCCCCATTTTTCGTATTTCAACATCAAAATCTTACCACATAATGACCAAAAATTAAAGCATAAAATAAATTTTATTTATCTTGAAATAAATATTGAGTTAGTATAAAATGACCAGACATATAA
>CAZTCE010000079.1:0-5422 GCA_964612205.1 uncultured Eubacteriales bacterium
AAGTTAACATAATTATATTTTTAAAAAAAATGATTATTTTTATTGACAAACAAAAAAAATAGTGTTATTATAACACTTGGTTGTTACAAATGGGCCAGTAGCTCAGCTGGATAGAGCAACGCCCTTCTAAGGCGTGGGTCGGGTGTTCGAATCACTTCTGGCTCACCATTTAAATAACCTACGTTTCTAGGCATATCAAATGTCTAGTTTTTTTTTGCATAAAAAATCGTAATGAATTTATCATTACGATTTTTTATAACTGATTTTATTTTCCACATCTTTTCTACTTATTCAGTAGATAGCCATATTAAAAGAATATGAAAAATTCTAATTTTAATTCAAATTATGATCTTGGCAATGAAGTCAAATAATTGTCACTTTCATAAGGTCCAAAAGTTTCAAGTAAATTGTCATTTGAATCAAAAACTTTGTGAGTTAAATAAAGCCTATACGTATAACCAGGCATTACAGCAACATTTCTTGATACCGAAGCACTCCAATAATCCGTATCTTCCATATACAAATAATCTTCCCATCCATTACTTGTTAAATATTGCACTTGTACTTTTACATATGCTTTATAAGATGGTGGACAAGTCGTACTGCCTTCACAACCAAAAATATCAACATTTTCATGTGTTTCTTCAACTTCAAAATAATGTCCACAACTATTTAAATATGTCCAGTTAATAGAATATGGCTCTTTTACTGCTGCAAATGTTGAAATGCCTGAAGAGATTATAAAAACATTTAATACTACCAAAGCTAACACTTTAAACAATATTTTTTTGTTCATTTTCTCTCCTTGTTATTTATTGGCTACACTTATAATACAATTATTTAGATTGGTCTTGGGACACATTTTATAAAATTTATAAACTATTTTAAAAATTTGATGTTTTCAACGATTTTTATAAGCATGCTCTTTGCACCATTTGTGTAAGCTGTGTTTTGGGTATTATTTTCAAACCAAGTAACAAATTTTAAATCTTTGCGTTCCGAGTATATCATGTCTTGATTATTTAATAATAATTCACTAATTTCTCCACTTTCAGTGTTTATTTTTTCCTTATAAGTCTCACGTTCCATTTCTAAATAGAAATATGTACTTTCTTGTTTTGAGCTAAACAAAATCACAGTTTTTTGGCTTGTCACATCTACCTCTTCAAACTCATACCCTTCTGGCACATACCCAAAATACACATTTTCAACTGTCAAACTTCTGTCTGCTTTTCCACTCAAAACATCACTATATTCACCGTTATTTTTAATATAAAAATTAAGCAAATCGCCTTTCCAAGCACCAACAGTGGTTATACACAAAGCGAGCACCACAGTTATGGTTGCTGCAAGGGTTATCGCTCGTCGAAATCCAATTTGCCTGGATTTCACCTTACGACTTCTTTCTTCTTCTTCTTGTTGCAACCTATACTCTTCGAAAAACTTTTTCATTTTTTCTTCATGTTCTTTTGAAAATTTAACTTCTGGCACTTCCTCATTAGCACACTCTGCTTCCATTTCCAATATAGCAGCAGTTCCAGCACGTTTAATCAAATCGTCAAACATCGTTTCGAACAGTTTATCCTTCATCTTAAATCATCCTTTCTAAGCTTATCCAGCAGCTTATTTCTCGCTCTAGTTAATCGCTTCTTTAGTGTTTCATTCTTTTCTCCTAGGAGTTGCATTGTTTCAGCTCTTGTATATCCCAAAACCTTTTCTAAAATTACAACATCACGTAGTTTTTCCAGCAACTTTTTAATTGCTTCAATCACAATTCTAACACTTTCTTTTTGAATTAAGATTTCCAATGAATCTGCACACTCAGCAGAGCCAATATCCTCAAGAAACTCGATACTCGTTTCCATGTTTACAATATTAACTTTCTCTTTTCGAATATCTATTGCAGCATTTCTAGCAACAATTTTGATAAATCCACACGTTCTAGGCGAATCCACATCTTCAATTCTATCACAACACTTAGTTAAATTTTCAAAAGTTTTTTGAACAGCATCTTCAACATCATTTTCATTGTGCAATATCGCCCAAGCTTCTTTAAATATTATTCCTTTGTACTTCTCATAAATTCTCTCTAGTTTCGAAAAATCACGTTTTAGTTCATTCACAATTATTCCTCCATCTAAAACTACTTTAATTGCAATAAACAATACAACAATTACAGTTTAACATTATATCATTTCTATTTCAAGGAGTGAAACAGAAATATTATTATTTTTTACAGGCTAGATATTTGGAAGGAATATTTTCTTGATTTTGGGGTTTTACGTATTTTTCTATTTTTTCTAGTTCATCCTTATATTTCCCGTTTTGTAAATCTTGAATCGTATGTTCGATCTCTACTCTTTTAATTTCAAGCCTCTCAATTTTTTCTTCAAGTTTCTCGATTTTTTCTTCATAGAAAATTTTTCTTTTTTCAAAAAGTTCTTCCATACGCTTTTTGTTATCATCCGATTGCCTCTTAAATTTTAACCACAAACCATCATACTCTTCTTTAAGCGATTTGAGATTATCAGACAATGTTTTCTTATTTTCTGCTTCTTTATTTTGATAAAGCTCATTCAAAACGTTCAAATCGTATTCTAGTTCAAGTCGCTTATATCTTGTATTGCGCATAAAATTATTAAAATCCTTTTCTGTCTTAGCAGCCATAATACATCTTAACCAAAAATTACACATAAAAATTTGTCCTCCTAACTTTCCTGTACACTAATTAATACTGTAAACAAAATCGTAAGGGGACAATTTTTTTAGCATTATTCGTTTTCTTCATCAAATTCTTCGAATAAATATTCAATTGGTTTGTTTAATTTCTTTGAAATTCCAATTGCCTCTTGAACAGTTGTGTTAACAAAACCAATTTCCTTTTTGTAATATGTCGCCGGCGTTTTAGAAATCACCTTTCCCATTTCTGTTACAGTTAATTTTTGTTTTTTTCTTTCAATAAATAAATTTTTATACATAATCCCACCTCTGACACCAGTCTACTTCATTTTATGAAATCTGTCAATAGGTAATTTTTTTTCGGCACACATTATGAAAAAAGACTAGACGTTTCACGTTCTGAAACTTATAATAGTAAATGAAGGAGGTAATTTTATGACTGAAAATAATATTCTAGGCCAAAGAATAAAGAAACTCAGAAAAGAACAGCAATTAACGCAAGAACAAGTTGCAAAAAAATTAAACATTTCAGTTGCAGCTCTTTCAAGATATGAAACTGGTTATTTTGAGCCAAAATCTCTTGCATTAATTGTTGAATTAGCTATGCTTTTCAAAGTTTCAACAGACTATCTTCTAGGAACTAGCAATGCTAGAAGCCCAGAGTTAGACTTCGACAAATTGGATATTGGATTATCTAGCGAAACTTATGAAACATTAACCGAAGAACAAAAAAGCCAAATTAAAAAAATGATCACTATTATTGTTGAAGGTAAATAAGATTACTTATATCAAATAAAAATCTCTCTAAGAAAAAACTTAGAGAGATTTTTATTTATATTTTATCTTTTGCATTTTTTCCAATAATTATGCAGGTATATTCATTAATTCTTTTAGCTCATCTTCTGTAATTTCTTGTAATAAAATCTTTTGAACTTCTTTGCAGATTTGCAATTTTTCTTTTCTAGTTAAAATTTTGTTACGAGCAAACGTCTTCGAAACATCTAAAAATTTTTCACGATTCATACCAGTAGGATTTAGTAAACTATCTATGCTAATATTATAATAATCACAAATTACTACAGCATCGCTAATCGAAATATCTCTTCTGCCAATCTCCCAACTCGAAACTTTTGACCTACTCATACCTATTCTATAACCTAATTCTTCTTGTGAAATCTTTTCTCCCCTTCTAAGGTCTGCTAGGTATTTAGAAATCTTCTTGGTCACTATTATCACCTGCCTTCTACTTTTATATACAATATTTTTTAGAAAACAGGGACACTATTTTAAAAAAAATATTTTTGTGTAGTGCTTAAACTATAAAAATTAAATTGTAAAAGTTCCGCCCGGTGTATCTAAAACCATAAATATTTTTTCTTCCTTTCCATTTTCAACATTAATATATACTATAAAATTCTGTTCATTTATTTTTCCTTTAAATTCATATGCTGTTATCTCTGTTTTCCAATCCGTTGGTATCACCGTAACTTGTCTTGAAGAAATTTCTAATTTTGAATTAATTTTGCTTTCCGCATCTTGCATTGAAATATTTATTTTTGGCAATTCTCTGGCATGATGTGAATTTAAATAACTTTGCGTTTCGATTCCTAAAATTTCACCATTATCAAGTGCAACTTTCACTTTTATTAAGTCTGTGTAACATATTATTCCATTTTGATTATATGCATAATTAATTGTTAGCACTCCATTTTGATTTGTAAAATATGTTTCTTTCATATTTTCAAAGCCGTGATTTGAAAGATATTCTTTGCCGATTTGATTAGCTTGTTCTTTAGTTATTTTTTCTTCAGAAACAGCTCTATAAATGTCCATCCATAAAACATCTCCACCCTGCTCTGTTATATTTATATATCCCTTCGAATCATTTGTTAGCGTAAAATTAAAGCTAAATGCTTTGATATTTCCTTCGACAATTCCTCCACTTTTTAAATCTTTTATCAAGGTTTTATCAATATATTCATAAACTTTTTGCATCGCCATTTCTTCATTATACTTTTCACTACCAAGCCCAAGCGGATTGGCACTTGTCATATGCTCAGAAAAAGGTCCATCATAAATAAGCCCTTCATAGTCTTGCATATCCTCTTCTATTTGCGAGAAACTATCCTTTGATAAATTTGCCACTTCCTGAGCCAAGAATGCCTTGTTTTCTGACTTTACTAGTTCATCCCATGAAATACTATTACTATTAAAATCATTGGCCAATTCTTGCAATGTGTAGTTTAAAGTTTGACATGTATTATGGTAGTCTTCCAAATTTTCAAAATCTTTTTCATCAAGCGAATTTCCATCAATTAATTTATTAGACAAACTATACGAATAATCGCTAAGCTGATTAAAAAATTTTACTGCGTTATTTAACACATTATTTTCCGTTGGTATTTGAGAAAGCGAGGCTTGGGCCAAATCTGCTTTTCTCCAAATATTGCTAAGTGTCTTTGCAGAATAATTTGAACTGCTACAAATTTGTGCTTTGGCGAGTAGCACTTCAACATTATCAACATATTCAACTAATTCGTAAAACGATTTGTCATATGAATTTGCAAGCGTCTGATTCAAATTTTTATTTTGTATTTCTAAATAAACTGACATGAAAAAAAATATGAAAATCACAATGAGCGAAAGTCTTATTCCCCCACTTAACTTTATTTTTTTATTCCACAACTCTTTCACGATATGCACCTCCAAAATTAGTTTTTTCCAAAATAATATAAATATACAC
>CAZTCE010000080.1:0-5420 GCA_964612205.1 uncultured Eubacteriales bacterium
ATGATATATTATTATTGCCGTATGAATGTGAAAAAGAGATTACTTTAAAATCAGTTCTTAGAAATCTAGACACAAATGTCAAAAATATCGCGATAATGATAGGCCCAGAGGGTGGTTTCTCAGAAAATGATTTAAAATTATTAGATTTACCAAATGTGAAAAAAGTTACATTAGGTCCTCGAATACTTAGAACTGAAACGGCAGGTCTTGCAACTGTTGCAATGGTTTTGTATGAATTGCAAGATTAGGTTTTTGTAAGAAAGGTAAGATTATATATGAATTATACACAAAAAAATGCAATGATTGAGAAAATATGTGGAGTGCTTTTAATGCTTATAGCGTTTGAAGTGTTTTTTGGAGTTGTACAAAGTTCTTTTGAATGTAATTATGCATATTCAGATGTAACATTTTGGATTAGAGTTGCAGGTGGAGTTTTTCTTGCAATTGGTGTGATTGTGCTTATCAATGCATATTTAAAAAAGAAAGGTACAAGAGCAGTTTATGGTTTAGAATTGTTGGCTCTAGCTTTTTCAGCAGTAGTTTTGCCAGGTAGTTATCTTTACTATTCTGCACCATTTAATAGTTTACACAAAGTGCTTCCAATAGCTTTCTTTGTTTATTACATAGGGAAAACTGCATATATAATTTATGATTCAAATAAAGTAGCAAAAAAATCTACAAAGAAGAAAAAGAGGTAGGTTAAAAAATGATTAAAAGCATGACCGGTTACGGAAGAGGAGTATCTGAGAGTAATGGTAAAGAGTATGTTGTTGAAATAAAATCTGTAAATCATAGATATAACGATATATCAATTAAAATGCCAAGATATTTGAGCTTTTTAGAAGACAAAGTTAGACACTATGTTTCTAAAAGCATTTTAAGAGGTAAAACGGAAATTTATATTACTGTTAATAGTGTTTTAGCTAGTGCTAAAAATATAGTTGTTGATAAAGAGTTGGCAGGGATATATATTTCTGAAATGCGTCAATTAATCGAAAAATATGATTTGAAAGATGACATATCACTTGCCACAATTATGAGATTGCCCGATATCGTAACAACTGCAAATGTCGAAAATGAAGATCAATATTGGGACGAACTTAAAATTTCTATTGATTTAGCTTTGAAGCAGATTTCGGATTCTAAATTAGCGGAAGGCGAAAAGCTAAAATTAGACATTGAAGGTAGATTGCAAAAAGTTTCCGAATACGTTGATATAGTAAAAGAAAAGTCAAGCAATCTTTTAGAAGATTATAAAGTTAAATTGACAAATAGAATAAATGAGTTGGGAGCAAATGGCATAATTGATGAAAATAGATTAGGTATGGAAGTTGTGCTTTTTGCAGATAAATCAAGCATTTGCGAAGAAGTCACCAGATTAAAAAGTCATATAGATGCTCTTAGAAAAATGTTAGAAGCATCTGAACCTATTGGTAAAAAAATTGACTTTTTAGTTCAAGAGATGAATCGTGAAACTAATACAATTGGCTCAAAAGCAAATAATATTGGAATTACTAATTATGTTGTTGAAATGAAAAATGAAATAGAAAACATCCGTGAGCAAGTACAAAATATCGAATAAATATTGAGGAGCGTAGATAATATGAAGTTTATTAATATTGGTTTTGGAAATATTGTATCTGCAAACAGATTGATTGCAATAGTTAGCCCTGAATCAGCACCTATAAAAAGAATAATTCAAGATGCCAGAGATACGGGAAAACTTGTCGATGCAACATATGGTAGAAGAACTAGAGCAGTAATTATTATGGATAGCGAGCATGTTATTTTATCAGCTGTTCAACCAGAAACAGTTGCAAGCAGACTTGATAAAGATGATGACGATGATGCTACAGAAAATTTAAATTAGGAGGAATAAAAAATGATAATCAAACCAAGTATGAATGATTTACTAAAGAAAGTTCCATCAGGAAAATATGCCTTAGTTATTGGAACAGCAAAACGTGCAAGACAAATTTCACAAGGTAGTCCTAAATTAACAAATGCTAAAATGGAGTCAGATGTTACAACTGCTGCTATTGAAATTGCTGAAGATAAGGTTGCTGTGAGCAAAGAATAATTTATATAGGTATTTTCCTAGAATAGTGTTATTGCAGTTTTAAGGGGAAATATGTTATTTTTTTCGTTGTGCTGTCTTATAGATAATGCTAAATTATAAGTGCTTACATAAAAAATAACATGTTTCCTCTTGTATTATATACTAAAATTACATATTAATTAAAAATGAGGGAGGATAAAATGGGTTTATTTAGTAAAATGTTTGCTAGTTATAGTGAGCGTGAATTAAGAAAAATACATCATTATGTTGATGAAATAAATGCTTTAGAGCCAACAATTGAAGCTCTTTCTGATGAGGAGCTAAGAAATAAAACGGCTGAATTTAAGTCTAGAATAGCAAATGGTGAAACTTTGAACGATATTTTAGTTGAAGCATATGCTGTTGTAAGAGAAGGCTCAAAAAGAGTTTTTGGTAAAAGACCATTTGATGTTCAAATGTTAGGTGCGATTGTGCTTCATCAAGGAAGAATTGCAGAAATGAAAACTGGTGAAGGAAAAACTTTAACCGCAGCAATTGCTTTATATCTAAATGCTTTAGAAGGAAAAGGTGCACACTTAGTTACAGTTAACGATTATTTGGCAAGTTCTCAAGGTGAAGAAATGGGTAAGCTATATAATTTCTTAGGGTTATCTGTTGGAATAATTGTGCATGATCTAACACCAGAACAAAGACGTAAAGCTTATAATTCAGATATAACTTATGGAACAAACAATGAATTTGGCTTTGATTATTTAAGAGATAATATGGTTATTTATAAAAATCAAATGGTTCAAAGAGATTTACATTATGCTATTGTCGATGAAATTGATAGTATTTTAATTGATGAAGCTCGTACACCACTTATTATCTCTGGACAAGCTGATAAAGCTAATGATTTATATAAACAAGCTGATAGATTTGTAAAAAGCTTAAAGTCTAAGACTATAACTAAAGATGAAAGAAAAGAAGCAGACCCTGATGACGAAAACTATGATTATGTAATTGATTTAAAATCAAAGAGAGCAACTTTGACTGCAAGAGGAATAAGTAAAGCTGAAAAAACATTTGGTGTTACTAATCTTCAAGATATGTCAAATATGACTTTGTATCATCATATAAACAAGGCTTTAAGTGCCAATGGCATAATGCAAAGAGATAAAGACTATATAGTTAAAGATGGAGAAGTTCTAATTGTTGATGAACATACTGGTAGAATAATGTATGGAAGGAGGTATAGCGAAGGTCTTCATCAAGCAATTGAAGCAAAAGAAAATGTGAATATTGCAAATGAAAGCAAGACTTTAGCTACAATTACTTTCCAAAATTATTTTAGATTATTTGATAAGCTTTGCGGAATGACTGGTACTGCCAAAACAGAAGAGCAAGAGTTTAGAGAAATTTATGGACTTGATGTTATTGAGATACCAACAAATAGACCAATGATTAGATTAGATCAAAATGATGTTGTTTATAAAACTGAAAGAGGTAAGTTAAGAGAAGTTGTAAAAGATATAAAAGCATCACACGAAAAAGGACAACCAGTGCTAGTTGGTACTGTTACAATCGAAAAATCTGAAGCATTAAGCGAACTTTTAAGACGTGAAGGAATTAAACACGAAGTTTTGAATGCTAAGTATCACGAAAAAGAAGCTGAAATAGTTGCTCAAGCTGGTAAATTTGGAGCTGTTACAATTGCGACTAATATGGCTGGTAGAGGTACAGATATTATGCTTGGTGGTAACACAGAAGCATTGGCTAAGCATGAACTTAAAAAACGTGGCTACACAGAAGATGCAATAATGAATGCTGTTAGTTTGAATGATACTGATGATGCAGAGATTATAGCTCTTAGAAAAGAATATAAAACTATTTATGACAAATTAGATGAGAAAGTTAAAGAAGATAGAGAAAAAGTTATTGAAGCCGGTGGCTTAAAAATTATTGGTACAGAAAGACATGAATCTCGAAGAATTGATAATCAGCTTAGAGGACGTAGTGGTAGACAAGGTGATGTTGGTGAGTCAAGATTTTATATTTCATTAGAAGATGATTTGATGAAGCTTTTTGGAAGCGATAGAATTATGATGATTGCCAATGCTATGAATATGCCTGAAGATTTACCACTAGAAATGAAAATGCTTACAAGCACAATTGAGAATGCACAGAAAAATGTTGAGGCAATTCATTTTGCTAACAGAAAAAGAGTGCTACAATATGATGATGTTATGAACGAGCAAAGACATATTATTTATGGTGAAAGAAGACAAGTTTTAGATGGCGATAATATGCGTGATAAAGTTATTAAGATGATTCATAACAGCATTGATGGAATAGTTGATTCATATTATGGTGGTCATAATGAAGTTTCAGATAAATTAGGTTTCGAAAATTACATAAAGCAAACTTTTGATGTGGATTATGAAGCTAAAGTTGAAAATCCTCAAAACATAAAAGAGGAACTTTATGATTTGGTTACAAAACGTTATGAAGAAAAAGAAGAAGAGATTGGCGAAGAAAACATTAGAGAGCTAGAAAGAGTTGTAATTCTTAGAAATGTTGATTCTAAGTGGATGGATCACTTAGATTGTATGGAACAGTTAAAAGAGGGAGTACAACTTAGAGGATATGGTCAAACAGATCCAGTTGTTGCTTTTAGATTTGAAAGTTATGATATGTTTAACGAAATGACTGCTAGCATTGAGGAAGATGTTGTAAAGACAATGCTTCATCTTGTGCCAAAAGAAAAAATAGACAGAATGCAAATGGTAAAAAATATGGTTACTAACTTAAATCAAGCACAAAAAGCAGGAACAGAAAAATCTAAACCAAAAACAAATACGCCAGGTCAAAAGGTTGGTAGAAATGAACCTTGCCCATGTGGCAGTGGGAAGAAGTATAAAAAGTGTTGCGGACAAAACGCAGAATAAAGCCATTTGCTAAAAATAAATATCTAAAAAATGGTGGCAAAATTGTTATTTGTCCACCATTTGTCCACCCTAAATGAAAGTAGAATTTTGTTTCTACTTTCATTTTTTTTACTTTATTTTATGAGGGGAAAATTTATAATTTTACTCGAAATCTTTTCTTATTTCACTAAAGAAATCGTTAATATCAACGCCAAGAATATGTGCGATTCCGAATAATTCATAATCTTTCACAGTTCTTTTGTTGTTTTCGATGTCGTAGATATTTTGCTTGTGAATAAGTATGCCCATTAGTTCAAGCTTGGCAGAAAGTTCAGCATAAGACAGTTTCTTTTCTACTCGATATTTCCTTAAAGTATTTGCAACAACATTTAATTTATTATTGTACTTTGAAATCTTTGACATAAATTTTTCTCCTTTCATACAAGTATTAATAG
>CAZTCE010000081.1:0-5374 GCA_964612205.1 uncultured Eubacteriales bacterium
ACTTTAATCGCTTCGAAGCTTATTGAATATTATAATAAAATCTCAAATAATGAAGAAATTTCAAAAGATGATATCCCTTCATATTTTAAATTTATTGATAAAGAAGAAGGGTATTTGAATAGCAAAAAGTTTGAAAATGATAAAAAGTTTTGGGAGAGCAAATATGAAAATAAACCAACACTTGTAACGATGTCGCCTAATAAAAAAACGACAATGAATGTGAAAGCTTATAGAAGTTCTTTCGTTGTTCCTGTTGAAGAAACGGAGGCGATTAGAAAATATTGCACAGATAATCAGATTTCTCCTGCTGTGCTTTTAGAAGCTATCATAACACTTTATTCTGCAAGAATTAACAATGCAGATGATGTTACACTTTGCAGTCTGGTTATCAATAGAGATGGAATTGAAGAAAAGAAAACAGTTGGAATGTTTAATAATATTTTGCCACTTACAATTCCAATTGACTATAACGAGAGTTTTTTTGATTTGTGTCAAAAGATTGCAACTGAGCATTATCAAGTGTTTAGACATCAAAAATATCCACTTTCAAACATTATAAATTTTGTTAGAGAAAAACACGGAAATGATACAGAACTTTATGATATTATGGTTTCTTATCAAAATGGAAAGATTGAAAATGCAATTGAAGAAAATAAAACAGAGTGGATTTTTAATGGAACTTCAGATTTGGGATTCATGCTTAACATTTCTGAAAGAGATAATGATGATTTATTAAGCTTTGATTTTGATTATAGAAGAGATTGTTTTGAAAAAGAAGAAGTCGAAAAGATTTATTATAGGCTTATAAACATGGTAAATCAGGTTATTACAAATCAAGATATTATTTGCAAAAACGTTGAAATTGTTACGCTGTTTGAAAAAGAGCAAATTTTGTCTGATTTTAATGATACTAAAAAAGAATATCCTAGAGAAAAATGTTTGCATTTTTATTTGGAAGAAAATGTTTTGAAAAATCCTGATAAAGTGGCATTAAAATTTGAAGGTAAAGAGCTTACCTATAAAGACTTTAACGAAAAAGTAAATAGTTTAGCAAATTATATTATACAAAATGTTGATAAAAGAAATTCCATAATTGGTGTGATGATGGAACGTTCTTTTGAAATGATGATTGCGATTTATGCAATCTTAAAAGCAGGACATGCCTACATGCCAATGGATCCGTATTTTCCAAAAGATAGAATTGAATTTATGCTTGAAGACAGCAATGCACCTTTTATTTTAACACAAACTAGATGGACAGAAAAATTTAAAGAAATCGATAGATTTTTAGATGTAGAAAAATTTGAATTTGATAATTATAGCAAAGAAAACCCAGAAACATCAGTTGTTTCAACGGATACAGCTTATGTTATTTATACATCTGGTTCAACTGGAAAACCAAAAGGAGCAATGATTCCTCATCATAGTGCCATCAATAGAATTAAATGGATGCACGAAAAGTATCCGCTTGAAAAAGACGATGTTATTCTTCAAAAAACGCCGTATACTTTTGATGTATCAGTTTGGGAACTATTTTGGTGGAGTATGTATGATGGGTGTTTGCAAATATTAATTCCAGAAGGACACCAAGATCCTCGTGAAATTATTTCTGCGATTGAAATAGGAAAAGTTACACACATGCATTTTGTACCTTCAATGCTTAATGCGTTTTTGGAATATTTAGAAGCCAATAGAAATGTTATATCAAAGCTTACAACACTAAGATATGTTTTTGCGAGCGGTGAAGCGTTGCAGGTTGAACACGTTAAAAAGTTTTATAACTTATTAGGTGAAAATAAAACTACACTTCATAATTTATATGGACCTACTGAATGTACAGTTGATGTTTCTTATTATGACTGCGACCCGGAAAATATTCCAAACAGTATTCCAATTGGAAAACCAGTTGATAATACTCAACTTTTAGTGCTTGATAAAAATCACAAATTATTACCAGTAGGCGTTGTTGGTGAGTTATACATTAGTGGCGTTTTAGTTGGAAAAGGATACTTAAATCGTGACGAGTTAACAAGAGAAAAATTTGTGCCAAATTTATATTACGATTTTGCAACAATGTATAAAACAGGTGACCTTGCAATGTGGCTTCCTGACGGCAATATAGAGTATTTGGGCAGAACTGATTTCCAAATAAAAATAAGAGGTCTTAGAGTTGAATTGGGTGACATTGAAAATGCAATTTTAAGATTTGATAACGTTAAGCAATGTATTGTAACAGTGTTTGAAAATAATGGTGAAAAAAATCTTTGTGCTTATTATACATCTAATGGTGAAATTGATGAACTATTGCTTAAAGAAAGTATTTCAAAAGAATTGCCAGCTTATATGGTGCCAGAATATTATATGCGTTTAGAAAAAATTCCAACTAACGCTAATGGAAAGGCTGATAGGAAAGCTTTTCCAATACCTAACATTGTGAAAAAAGAAACGGTATATGTTGCACCGAAAAATGAACTTGAAGAAAAAATTCAAAAGTGCATAGAAGAAGTTTTGAAAATTGAAAAACTAAGTTGTGATGAAGATTTATTTTCGTGTGGTTTAACATCAATTGGTGTTATTTCAATAATCACAAAATTGTCTATACTAGGATATGAATTAAAAGTTCGTGATTTTTATGAATGTCACACAGTTAATGAAATTGCAGAGTTTATACAAAATGCCAAAATCGATATGACAGAATATAAAGATGACGAAGAAAACTTTGCGGATATATCCGACATAAAAAATTATAAAAAGCCATTTAAAGATGGTGATGCAATTCTTATCACAGGAGCGACAAGCTTTTTGGGAATACATATAATTAGGGAACTAACTAAGATTTCAAACAAAAAGATTTATTGTTTAATTCGTAAGATGGATAAATTCGAAAGGTTTATAAAAAACTTTACTGATTTAAGCATAGAAGATAATAGAATTATTCCTGTTTTTGGCGATATAACAAAAGAAAATTTGAATTTTGATAATTTACTTTTGAAAGAAATAAAAGATAATGTTACAGACATTATTCATTGTGCAGCTGACGTAACTTTCTTTTGCCCTTGGGAAAGGTCAAGAGATATAAATTATCTTGGAACTTGTAATGTTATGAAACTTGCGAAAGATGCAAATGCTAGATTACATCATATTTCTACTATGACTGTTTCGGGAGATATTTTAACAAGGCAGACAAAAGAATATCCGGAGTTTAAAGAAAATGATTTATACATAGGTCAGCTTTATAAAGAAAATGTTTACACACATAGCAAATATTTAGCTGAAAAAGAAATTGTAAAAGCGATAAGAAATAATGAATTGAATGCTTCTATTTACAGAATTGCTAATTTGACTTGGCGCATGGAAGATGGAAAATTCCAAGAAAATTATTTGACTAATGATTTATATAATCTAACAAAAGTTATGACTAAATATAAAATGATACCTTTAGAATTGTTAGACGAAAATCTATCAATGGCACCAGTTGATGAAACAGCGAAAGCAATTTTAACTCTTATGCAAGTAGAAGAAAATGGTGTATATAATTTATATAGTGATAATAGTTTAAACCTTGTAACTTACTTAAAAGCACTAGAAGAGTGTATGCCAATTAGTATAAAAGAATTTGAAGAAGAATTAAAAAAATCTGCTAATTCAAATGAAGTGCAGTTTGTTTTGGCATATATTTCAAACATAACGAATTCATCAGATAAAATGATTGTAACATTTAATTGTGAAGAAACTACTAAAAAGCTTAAAGGACTTGGCTTTGAGTGGTCTTGTCAAGACGAGAAATATGCAAGTTATATTAAAAAATTGTTATAATTTTTGGAGGTGCTTATGAATAAAAAAGTTTATCCTTTTTATCACACAGAAGATATTTACACTTTAAAGGATTTTCTAGATTTTTGCGAAAATAAATATTCTAAAAATATTGCGTTTTCTTTTCAAAAGAAAAAAGAGTTAGTGACAAAAACTTATTTTGATTTTAAAAATGAAGTGATTAAGTTTTCTAATTATCTAATTGAAAATGAATATAATGAAAAGAAGATTGCGTTGCTTGGAGAAAATTCTTATGAATGGATTTTAAGCTATTTTGCAATTGCAAATTCTAAAAATATAGTTGTTCCAATAGATAAAGAACTTGAAATTATCGCGGTAGAAAAAATTTTGGAAAAGACAAAAGCAGAGTTGCTAATTTATTCGAATGATTATAGTGATTATGCGGAAGCTATTTCAAAAAGCTTCCCGCAAATTAATCTTGTAAATATGAAAGATATTTTGACAGACATTGTTTCACACGAAATATCAGATTTTGAAATCAAAAAATATAATGATATAAAAATTTTACCTGACGATGAAATTGCAATACTTTTCACATCTGGTACAACAGGCGAGCCTAAAGGTGTTGTGCTTATGCACAAAAACGTTACAAGAAATATTACTTCTGGAATGAAGTTTGTTGAAATGAAAAATAAAGCGGTGTTATCATTGCCACTTCATCATACATATGCTTTTTCTTGTGGTGTACTTTGCGTAATGTTTGCCGGTTGTGAGAATTTTATAAATAAGTCACTTAAAAATTTTTCTAAAGATTTAGAAGAACAAAAGCCAACATTTATTTTGACTGTTCCGCTTGTTGTTGAAACTTTTTATAAAAGGATTAATAAAACTTTAGAAGAGAAGAATAAAACAGGGCTTGTAAAAGTTATGATGAAAATCAGCAATTTCTTAAGAGTTTTCGGAATTGATGTAAGAAGAAAATTGTTTAAAAGTATTTTAGATGCACTTGGCGGAAATCTTAGTATGATTATTTGCGGTGGTGCTGCTTTAGATGCAAAATATCAAAAGTTTTTTGATGCGATTGGCATAAATGTTTTAATGGGATATGGAATCACTGAATGTGCACCACTAATTGCGGTTAACTGTACTAAATATTATAGGTTTGGAAGTGCTGGCTTGCCGCTTACTTGTGCGGAAGTGAAAATCGATAAAAAAGATGGAGAAGATGTTGGTGAAATTATGGCAAAAGGCGATATGGTTATGAAGGGTTATTTTGAAAATGAAGATGCCACAAATGCTGTAATGGAAGAGGGATACTTTAGAACTGGAGATATTGGATATCAAGATAAAGACGGATTTATATTTATAACTGGCAGAAAGAAAAATGTTATTATTTTGTCAAACGGAAAAAATGTTTATCCAGAAGAACTTGAATTTAAACTTTTAAATAGCGATGCGATTTGTGAAGTTGTTGTAAGAGAAAATGATGGAAATATTGAAGCTGAGATTTTTCCAGATTTTGAGTTTATAGAAAAAGAAAATATTAAAAATCTAGAAGAATATTTCCAAAATGTGATTGATGAATACAACAAGAGTGAAC
>CAZTCE010000082.1:0-5366 GCA_964612205.1 uncultured Eubacteriales bacterium
ATATAGGATTTTATCAAAAATTAATCATATAAAATTTAAAATTTCGTTGCTTCAATTATTGATTTTTGTCAAATTATTGTATATAATAGCCCTGTTATAGACAAAAATATAGAAGAGTTTATAATTAATTACAAGGAGGTAGTAAAATGAGCAAAAAGTATGTTTATCTTTTTAGCGAAGGTAATGCTAACATGAGAGAATTACTTGGTGGTAAAGGTGCAAACCTTGCAGAAATGACAAATTTAGGTTTACCAGTTCCACAAGGATTCACAATCACAACAGAGGCTTGTACTCAATATTATGAGGATGGAAAGAAAATTAACGAAGAAATCCAAAAAGAAATTTTTGAGTATATTGCTAAATTAGAAGAAATCACAGGAAAAAAATTCGGAGATGAAGAAAATCCACTTTTAGTATCTGTACGTTCAGGTGCTAGAGCTTCTATGCCAGGTATGATGGATACAATTCTTAACTTAGGTTTAAACGAAAAAGTTGTTGAATCAATCGCTGCAAAATCTGGAAACCCACGTTGGGCTTGGGATTGTTATAGAAGATTTATTCAAATGTATTCAGACGTTGTTATGGAAGTTGGTAAAAAATATTTCGAACAACTTATAGATAAAATGAAAGAAGAAAAAGGCGTTAAACTTGATGTTGAGTTAACTGCTGAAGATTTAAAAGAACTTGCTAGCGAGTTCAAAGCTGAATACAAAGAAAAAATCGGAAACGATTTCCCAGATGATCCAACAGAGCAATTAATGGGAGCTATCAAAGCTGTATTTAGATCTTGGGACAACCCTAGAGCAAACGTATACAGAAGAGATAACGATATCCCTTATTCTTGGGGTACAGCTGTTAACGTCCAAATGATGGCATTCGGTAACATGGGTGATGACTGTGGTACTGGTGTTGCATTTACTCGTGACCCAGCAACAGGTGATAAAGGTTTATTTGGTGAGTTCTTAACAAATGCACAAGGTGAAGACGTTGTTGCTGGTGTTCGTACACCAATGCACATCAGCGAAATGGCTGACAAATTCCCAGAAGCATTCGAACAATTCCAAGACGTTTGTAAAAAATTAGAGAGCCATTATAGAGATATGCAAGATATGGAGTTTACTGTTGAACATGGTAAATTATATATGTTGCAAACTCGTAACGGTAAGAGAACAGCACAAGCTTCTTTAAAAATCGCTTGTGATTTAGTTGACGAAGGAATGAGAACAGAAGAAGAGGCAGTTGCTATGATTGATCCTCGTAACCTTGATACATTACTTCACCCACAATTTGACCCTAAAGCTTTAAAAGAAGTTACACCTATTGGAAAAGCATTAGGTGCATCTCCTGGAGCTGCTTGTGGTAAAGTTGTATTCACAGCTGAAGATGCTAAAGAAAGAGGAGCTAAAGAAAAAGTTGTTTTAGTTCGTCTTGAAACATCTCCAGAAGATATCGAAGGTATGAAAGCTGCACAAGGTATCTTAACTGTTCGTGGTGGTAGAACATCACACGCAGCCGTTGTTGCTCGTGGTATGGGTAAATGCTGCGTTTCAGGTTGTGGAGACATCGTAATGGATGAAGAAAACAAAAAATTCACTCTTGGTGGAAAAACATATCATGAGGGAGATGAAATTTCTATCGATGGTTCTACAGGTAATATCTATGAAGGAATTATTCCAACAGTTGATGCTACAATCGGTGGTGATTTCGAAAGAATCATGAATTGGGCTGATAAACTAAGAGTTCTAGAAGTTAGAACAAACGCTGATACACCTAGAGATGCTGCTAAAGCTAAAGAATTAGGTGCACAAGGTATTGGTCTTTGTCGTACAGAGCATATGTTCTTCGAAGCAGACAGAATTGCTGCTATCAGAGAAATGATTTGTTCAGACACAGTTGAACAAAGAAAAGCTGCTCTTGCTAAAATTGAGCCAATGCAACAAAGCGATTTCGAAAAATTATTCGAAACTATGGATGGATATGAAGTTACAATCAGATTCTTAGATCCTCCTCTACACGAGTTCGTTCCAACAGAGGAAAAAGATATTGAATTACTTGCAAATGCACAAGGTAAAACAGTTGAAGAAATCAAAGCAATCATTGCAAGCCTTCATGAATTCAACCCAATGATGGGACACAGAGGATGCCGTCTTGCTGTTACATTCCCAGAAATCGCTGAGATGCAAACAGAAGCTGTTATCAAAGCTGCTATCAATGCTTCTAAGAAAATTGGAAAAATGATCACACCAGAAATCATGATTCCTCTTGTTGGCGAAGTTAAAGAATTAAAATATGTTAAAGATGTAGTTTGTACTACTGCTGATAGAATAATCGCAGAAGCTGGAGTTGATATGAAATACCAAGTTGGTACTATGATTGAAATTCCAAGAGCTGCATTAACAGCTGACGAAATTGCTAAAGAAGCTGAATTCTTCTCATTTGGAACAAATGACTTAACACAAATGACATTTGGTTTCTCAAGAGATGATGCTGGTAAATTCTTAAGTGCTTACTATGATAAGAAAATATATGAAAACGATCCATTTGCTAAGATTGATCAAACAGGTGTTGGTAAATTAGTTGAAATGGCTGCAAAGCTTGGTAAACAAACAAGACCTGATATCAAACTTGGTATTTGTGGAGAACATGGTGGAGATCCTTCTTCTGTTGAATTCTGTCACAGAGTTGGTTTGACATATGTTTCATGTTCACCATTCAGAGTTCCAGTTGCACGTTTAGCTGCTGCTCAAGCTCAAATTAAATATCCAAGAGCAAAATAAAGTTTTGCTTAGTATAAAAGAACTCCTTCTTAATTAAAAGAAGGAGTTTTTTGTGCTACTAGAGTTTACTTGTCTTTTTGAGTGTGGTAAGATAATATTGTTATAAAAACAAGGAGGTAGAATATGATACATCATATAGAAAATGGTCAAATCATAACCGAGGTTACAAAGAGTAGTAAACTTGTTATTGTGGATTTTTTTGCAACTTGGTGTGTGCCGTGTCAGATGATGACGGAGGTTTTGCACGATGTTGAAAAAGAATATGAAAGTGATATAGAAGTTTTTAAAGTAGATGTTGATGAAAATCAAGATACTGCAATTAGATATGAAATTAATTCGATGCCTACGTTGGTGTTTTTTAAAGATGGCGAAGAAATTGAAAGACGTGTTGGTTTTGTTGAAAAAGATCAACTTGTATCATTGATTGAAGAATTAAAATAGTAAAGGATGGCGAATTTTATGGATAAAGAAATGTTAACAGGTGCAGTTGAGGCACTGCTTTTTTCAGCTGGAAAACCAGTTAGTTTAAAAGATCTTTGTGAAATATTAGAAAAAGATAAAAATGAGATTTTGGATGCAATACAAAATTTAGAAGTTAATTTGATTAGTAGAAATAGCGGACTTCAATTGTTGAAATTAAATGATTCATATCAGCTTGCAACGTTAGAAGTTTACTATGATTATATTTGCAAAATGATGGACAATCGTCCTAAACCATCGCTTTCGCAAGCTGCACTTGAGGTGCTTGCAATAATTGCATATAACCCAAAGGTAACAAGAGCTGAAATGGAGAAAATTAGAGGCGTTTCTTCTGACAGTGCATTAAATAAACTTTTGGAATATAATTTAATTGAAGAAGCTGGAAGAATGGATGCACCAGGTAGACCAATGATGTATCAAACTTCAGAAGAATTTTTGAGGATGTTTGGTTATTCTTCGCTTAAAGATTTACCTGATTTGCCTAAATTGAAGGAAGAACTTGAACAATTAGAGTTAGAAGAAGTGGATGAAGAAAGTGAAATCGATGCGAAGGTAATTGCGGAAAGCGAGAAGCATGAAGATATAGTTAATGAACCTAATGAAGAATAAAATTTGGAGGTACAAATGAAATTAGTTTATGGTAGAGCCGGTAGTGGAAAAAGCTTTTATTGTATGAATGAAATAAAGAAATGCATCGAGAATGATTTTGAAAAAAAATTAATATATATAGTGCCTGAGCAATATTCGTTAGCTGGCGAATTTGATCTTACTAAAATGCTAGAAAGAAATGGAACTATTAATATTCAAGTTTTGAGTTTTAAAAGATTAGCTTATAGGGTGTTTAATGAACTTGGCTTTGTGAAGCCTCAATTTAGTAATGCTTCAAAGGCGATGCTTATTTATCATATCATGTTAAGTGAAGAAAAAAATTTATTGCTTTTGAAAGGTGTAAACAAAAATAGGGGATTAGTTGACACCGTGGCGGATATGATTTCTGAATTTAAAAGATATAATGTTACATACGAAATGCTAAAAGAAATAAAGGTTCAAAATAAATATCTAGAAATGAAGCTTCATGATTTAGCTTTGATATATGAAAAGTATGAAGAAAAGATTTCTGCAGAGTATATTGATACTGATAGTAAATTGACAGCACTTTCAATGTTAATAAAAAATTCTACGCTTATAAAAAATTCGCAAATCTGGATTGATGGCTTTGATAATTTTACACCGCAAGAGTTTGAAATTATTAAGGAATTAAATAGTGTTTCAAATGTTACAGTTACGATAACCACTGATTATCAAAATATTAAAACTTCAAATAATAACGAACAGCTTTTTATGCTTAGTTTGAAAACAATTGAAAAGCTTAAGAATATTGGAGTTGATGAAGAAATTATTTTACCAAATGGTAATAGGTTTCATAATTCAGAATTGAAACATTTAGAAGAAAATATTTTTAGATTTCCTTGTAAAAAATATTTAGATGATGTAAGCAAAGTTCATATAACAATGGAAGAAAATCCTTATGAAGAAATTGAAAGCGTTGCGAAGGGAATTTTAGAGAAAGTTGAAAGTGGAGAATATCGATATGAAAATATTGCTGTTTTAACTAGAAATATCAATGCTTACAAGACTATAATAAATCGAGTTTTTAAATTATATAATATACCGTATTTTTTTGACGATAAAAAAGAATTATCTATGCAACCGCTTTTGGCGATGGTTACTTCTCTTTTTGACATTGTTACTAAAAATTTTGCTTATGAAAATGTATTTAATTATTTAAAAACCGGGCTTACTAATATTCGTGATATAAATGATATTGATATGCTAGAAAATTATGTTTTGCAATATGGAATTAAAGGCAGTAAGTGGTTTAAAGATTTTGAATATCCGGATAAAAATTTAGAAAAGATTAATTTGATTCGTGAAAATTTTGTTACTCCTGTTATGAAATTTAAGGAAAGTTTAAAAGGAAAAAAGACTGCAAAAGAAATTGCTAAAAGGCTATATGAATTTTTAATCGAAATAGATGTTTATAACAATATAAAAAATAAGGTTAATGCTATGACTTCGGATGAGAATGTGTCTAGTAGAGAATTAGAA
>CAZTCE010000083.1:0-5351 GCA_964612205.1 uncultured Eubacteriales bacterium
TTTAAAATGTAATAAAGAGAAGAGTCTTTGATTATTATTGCATTATTTGCTTCATGTCTTCTGGAATTTCACTATTTATTTCAATAGGCTTGCTGGCAATTGGATGAGTAAAGCTCATTTTTATTGCATGCAAAGCTTGTCTTTTTATTAAATTCGTTTCATTGCCATATAACGTATCACCGAGTATTGGTGCATTTAGATAAGCTAGATGTACTCTAATTTGATGTGTTCTTCCTGTTTCTAATTTTAATTTTACAACGCTAAATTGATTTTGAATTTCTTGAATTACAGTATAATGAGTTATAGCTCTTTGTCCCTCTACCGAAACGCATCTTTCCATAATACTACCTTCTTTTCGTGCAATAGGCAAGTCAATTATCCCATACTTTTCAGGTAAAAATCCATTAGCAATAGCTAGATATTCTTTTTCTATTTTTGTATATTTTATCATCAATTCTTGGATGTACTCATTTTTAGCAAAAAGTACAATTCCTGATGTATCTCTATCTAAGCGATTAATTGCACGAATTTTTTTGTTGTTATTTAGATAATACTTAACACCATTAGCAAGTGTACCTGATAAATGATTACTTGAAGGATGAACTACTATTCCAGCAGGTTTATTAACAGCCAAGAAATATTCGTCTTCATATAAAATATTTAATTTTATATTTTCGGGAGTTATATAATCTTGCTCTTCAAATTCCAAGTTCACTTTTACCCAATCATTTGTGTGAATTATATAATTTGAAAAAACAGGAATATCATTCACCAATATTTTTTCATTCATTTTCAGTTTATTTAAAAGCCTTGCCGATATATTCATTTTATCTCTCAGAAGATGTGCAATTGTTATTCCATTTTCATCTATGCCAATTTTATGTATCAATTCCATTTTTATCACCTATTTGCAAATTATAGCATATTATATTCTAAAATGAAAGGAGAATAAATATGAGTATGAATTGTTGTAGGTGTTCGATTTGCAATAGAAATTTAGCTAGTACAGATAATGTATCAACGCAATCTGCAAATGGTGCAGTAACTTCTAGTAATTGTAGTTGTTCTGCAAATTATTTTTTAGACATTCTTAGTAGCAATATTGGGAGAAAATGTAATTGCGAATTTGAAACTCAAAATGGGATAGAAAGTAAATGCGGAATACTAGAAAGAGTAGGCGAGGATTTTATACAATTACGTTCATTAAACAATAATAGAACGCTTTATTGTAATACTTGTAATTTAATTTTCGTAACGATTATGTGTTGACTTTTAAGAGATTACATAATATAATAATCTTGTGATTAAAATTGAATGTGTTGCAATGGAAAATAATTTTCCAAAATGAAGGAGGGAAGAATATGTTCGGGTACATTTTGGTTGTTTTACTTCTCGTTTACTTCTTCGGTTTTTGGATGCACATTGATGGACTCCCACCTAGAAGTGCACGAATTAAGCGACAACGGTTGGCAGGTAAATATGGCTTGCATAACAAACCAAGTGTAGGAAGACTTTTTTTAACCGAAGACGACAAAACAGAACTTATTTCTATTGTTACCTTTACAGATAGAAGAACTTTCACTAATATTTTTGCGTCACAGTTTTTTTACCTTGTTGAAGAGCGCAATTCAATTCTTTCCCTTTATTGTACAAATGAAAAAGTAAATGATGACGTAACTTATGAACAGCTTCAAAGCAAACCTTATATAAAAGTACCAATTGAGGAACGACTGTTAGTTAGATTTTTGACTGAACGGAATCCAAAAAGGCTGGTGAAGTAAATGGAATTATTACTTTTATTACTACTATTTGGTTCCAATAACGACAAAGACGAAGATGGTTGCTTTAATGGTTGCGCTACTGTTTTTATTATTTTTTTGATTATTTGGCTATTATTTTATTAGGCTCTCCTTTTGGAGAGCTTTTTTTCTTGAATAAATGTACAAGTAGTAATATAATAATCTTAGATTTTTTAGAGGGGTGATTATTATGGAATTTATTGAAAAAATGAAAGCAAAAGCAAGAGAAAATATTAAAACAATTGTGTTGCCAGAAGCAGAAGATATTAGAGTTCAAGATGCTGCAAGAAAAATTAAAAACGAAGGTTTTGCAAATGTTATTTTAATTGGCGATAAAGAAAAAATCGATGTGGTTGGTGTGGAGATTATAAATCCATTAACAAGCGATAAATTTACTGAGTATGTAGAAGCTTTTTATGAGTTAAGAAAAGAAAAAGGAATGACTTTAGAAAAAGCAAATGAAGTTTTAAAAAATCCTATTTATTTTGGAACTATGATGGTTAAAATGGGAGATGCGGATGGATTAGTTGCAGGAAGTATTTGTTCTACTGCAGACACTTTAAGACCAGCGTTACAAATTTTAAAAACTGCACCTAATACTAAACTAGTTTCTAGTTTCTTTTTAATGGATGTTCCTAATACAGAATATGGAGAAAATGGTATGTTTTTATTTTCCGATTGTGGACTTAACACAAACCCTAATGCAGAAGAGCTATCTGAAATTGCTATTTCTTCAGCAGAATCATGGAAAGAATTAATTGGGACTTTGCCTAAGGTTTCGATGCTTTCTTATTCTACTCATGGAAGTGCACCTTTAACTGAGTTAACTTCAAAAGTTATAGAGGCTACAAAACTTGTAAAAGAAAAAGATGAAAGTTTGCTTGTTGATGGCGAGTTGCAACTAGATGCTTCAATAATACCTTCTGTGGCGAATCAGAAAGCACCAAAAAGTGAAATCGCCGGCAAGGCTAACATATTAATCTTCCCAGATTTGAATGCTGGAAATATTGGATATAAACTTGTTCAAAGACTTGCAAAAGCTGAAGCTTATGGGCCAATTACGCAAGGCATAAAAAAGCCTGTTAATGATTTAAGTAGAGGTTGCAGTAGTGATGACATTGTTGGAGTTGTTGCAATAACTGCAGTTCAAGCAAATAAAGAATATTAAGCTGGAGCATTATAAATATTTAATGCTGATGAAAAATCCAAAAATGAAATAGAACGTTAGAGTGCGATTTAATATACTCAGTGTTACTACAATGGTTAAGAGTAAATTTTGATTATTTGTATTGTATTTTAGATGTTTTTGTGGTAGACTGATGTCGAAATTTGAATTTGAAAGGGGTATAAAAAATGAAAGTATTAGTTGTTAATTGCGGAAGTTCTTCTCTAAAGTATCAACTTATAAACATGGAAGATGAAAGTGTTCTTTGCAAAGGTAAATGTGATATCATAGGTGGTAGTATGGATGCTATTACACCTCCATTTATTGAATATAAAGGAAAGAGTGGCAAGAAAATAAAAGAGGTTATGCCACTACCTGACCATTTAGCAGCATTTAAAGCAGTTGTTAGATATATGACAGATGCTGAAGAGGGAGTTGTTGC
Source organism: uncultured Eubacteriales bacterium (assembly GCA_964612205.1). Taxonomy (GTDB): domain Bacteria; phylum Bacillota; class Clostridia; order TANB77; family UBA1234; genus UBA1234. Next base: position 3,407 of record CAZTCE010000083.1, read on the forward strand.
AAGTCTTGATGAGGTTTCAGCTATTGGACATAGAATCGTTAATGCTGGCCCATTCTTTAAAGAGTCAACACTTGTTACAGAAGAAGTTTTGAATACATTTAAAGAAAAATCAATTCCTTACGCACCGCTTCATAATCCTCCTGCTTTACAAGGAATTAATGCTTGTTTAGAAACAATGCCTGGCATTCCTCAAGTATTAGTATTCGACACAAGCTTCCATCAAACAATGCCAGAAAGAGCATATATGTATGGAATTCCTTATGAATATTATGAAAAATATGGAGTTAGAAGATATGGTGCTCACGGTATGTCACACGAATTTGTAACTCATGAAGCTGCTAAATTAATGGGCAAACCTGAAGAAGAAATAAATATGATTTCTTGCCATTTAGGAAACGGTTCAAGTATTACTGCTGTAAAAGGTGGAAAATGTATTGATACTTCTATGGGATTCACTCCACTTGAAGGTTTGGTTATGGGAACTCGTAGTGGTGATTTAGATCCTGCAATTTTAGAGTTTATTATGGAAAAGGAAAATATTGATATTCACGAAATGTTAAATATCCTTAATAAGAAATCTGGACTTCTTGCACTTTCTGATGAAACTGGCGATGTTCGTGATTTAAGAGAACTTCGTAAACAAGGAAATGAGAGAGCTGCAATGGCACTTGATGTTTTATCTTACAGAATTAGAAAATATATAGGTGCTTATATGGCTGTTCTTGGTCATGTTGATTGCATTACATTTGAAGGTGGAATTGGTGAACATAATCCAGATGTTGTTAAAGCTTGTATCGATGGACTTGAAGAGTTTGGTATTATTTATGATGATTCTCATATTGATGATGAAATGTATGAAGGAATTATAAGCACTCCTGAATCTAAAGTAAAAATGTTTGTTATTGCTACAAACGAAGAAATTGTTATAGCTAAAGAAGCTATGAGATTAACTAAATAGTTGAAGTTTTAAAAGCACTCCTAGAAATTAGGGGTGCTTTTTGTGAAAATGTCGTTTTAAGTAGACAATAAGATTTATTTGTGTTAGCATAAAAGTGTTAAGGGGAATGGGGGTGAAAATATGAGATATAAGTTGTTTTTTTCTTTAGAAAATGAAGTAATGCCAATTGATTATAGAAAAAATATAATTAGTTTTATAAAATTATCTTTACAAAATTATGATGAGCTGTTTTTCGAAAAATATTATTTTCAAAAAGATACAATAATAAAGCCCTATTCATTTTCTGTATTTTTCAGGCAAGCTAAAATTCAAGCTGATAAAATATTAGTGCATAGCAAATATATGGAAATGAACATTACAATAGAAGATTATGAAACAGCTATTATTATGTATAATGCTTTTAATCATCAAAGAAATAAAAAAATTTCAATTAATCAAAATTCTTTAACGCTGAATAATATAACACTTGTTCCAGAAAAAGAAATAAATGATTCAAAATGTATTATTAAGTTTCAATCACCATTATGCGTTAGATTAAGAGAAAATAATAAAGATTTTTATTACTCGTATGAACATGAAAATTTTGAAGATATTTTAAAATTAAATATTCGAAATCAACTAAGTATAACAAATTTTCAGAAAGATATTGTAGATACTTTTAAAATTAATCCCATTAATGCTAAAAAAGTGGTTGTTAAATTTTACGAAAAAAGTATTGAATGTTCTGTTGGAACATTTGAACTAGCGGGGAATCCAAATCTTTTGAATTATTTATATAAGGTAGGAATTGGCAGTAAACATAGTGCAGGCTTTGGTATGTTCCAAATTATATGATGGGGAGATGATAGTTTGAAATTAAAAATATATTTAAATGATTGGTTTTATAATGCACGGAATAGTTGGCTTTTTAAGAATAATTGATAAAAACAATTTAAACTTCGTAACTAAAAACGAAAACTATATTGAGTTTGATACAGAGGATTTGAG
>CAZTCE010000084.1:0-5348 GCA_964612205.1 uncultured Eubacteriales bacterium
TTGCAATGCCACAGATGTAATAAATTTCTATACTGCCTTATCAACCCGTAGCAAAGTCTTCGTGGCTTTTTTATTTTATTTAACCCACAATAACATCTTCTTTTGCATACACAACCAAATCGTTTTCCTTTGGCTTTTTCATAACAAACGAAACTGCCATCGTCATAGTGCCAATTCTTCCTACATACATAAGAATTATAATTACACTTTGACATAGCCTATTCATTTTTGCAAGTGCACCACAAGTCAAACCGGCAGTAGAAAATGCTGAGGTTGATTCAAGCAATAAATCCAATGAATCAATTTCAGAGTTCATTACAAAAATCATATTTGAAACAACTAAAAGTATTATTGCACTTGTTATGACTGTTACCGCTTTTATAAAAGTACCATTTGAAATTGTCCTTTTAAATATGCTAATATTTTTCTTTGATTTAATATTTGTTATAACTCCTAATATCAAAACTAAGAAAGTTGTTGTTTTAACTCCACCAGCAACACTACCAGGTGCACCACCAATAAACATCAAAATCACCATAATTATTTTTGACACGTCTTTTAAATTAGCCAAATCAACCGTCATAAAGCCAGCCGTTCTCGCAGAAACCGATTGGAAGGTCGAAATTAGAATTTTGTCGCCAAACGAGTACGGTTCTAGTGTTAAGGGATTATTATATTCAGCACACATAAATCCAACTGCACCAAGTATAACAAGAGAAAATTGAAGTATCAAAACTAATTTTGTGTGTAATTTTAATTTTGAAAATAACTTAAAAAAATTCTTTTTGTTTCTTAATCCATTATAAAAAGTTTTTCCAATATCGTCCCAAACTAAAAATCCAAGTCCACCTAAAATTGTAAGTGTCATGCACACAATGTTTATTATTTTATTGGTTGCATAAGGGATTAAACTATTGCTCCCGATTAAATCAAATCCTGCATTGCAAAAAGCAGAAACTGATTGAAATATCGATTTAAAAAGTCCAAGAAATATTCCATAAGTCGGAATGTATTCTATCGCAATTAGCAAAGCTCCAACAATTTCAAAAATCAAAGTATATTTTAATATTTTCTTTGTTAATTTTACAAGACCTTGTAAACTGTCGTTGTTTAAGGCTTGACCTAAAATAATTCGATCTCTCAAAGTAATCTTTCTGCCAAGTGCCATTAGCATTAATGCAATTATAAGCATAAATCCGAAGGCCACCAATTTGGACTAAACACATAATTATAAATTGCCCAAATATTGTAAATGTACTTTCTAGTGTAACAGTTGAAAAACCTGTAACACAAGTTGCCGAAGTTGCAACAAATAATGCATCAAAAGTTTTTAATTCTCCATTATGCGAAATTGGCAATTTTAAAAGTAACGTACCAATAATAATCGTAAAAAGAAAACCAAGTGCTATAATTTGCGTAGCTCCAATTTTTAATTTACTTTTTGCTTTCATAAGTTTCTCCTCTTTTTTCATCAAATATTGTAAGAGCGGAATCAAAAATTCCGCTTCTTACTCCATATAATTTTAAACAACTTTATTTAACGTTATATAAAATGTTGTTCCAACACCTGTTTCACTTTCAAATCTTATATCTCCATTAAACTTTCCTTTAATTGTTGAATAGCACATATAAAGTCCAAGTCCTGTGCCGTCTTTACCTTTGGTTGTTATCATTTCTTTAAATAATTTATCTTTGATATGTTCTGGAATTCCACCTGCAAAATCTTCAATTCTAATGTAAACTTTTTCAGCATCTTCCTCAGCATACATATTGATGTTGCCATCTTTATCACCGTAAGCTTGCATTGCATTTGAAATTAAGTTATCCAAAACTTGAACAATTGCAGTAAGTTCGCCCTTGATTTCAGTATTTTCATTAACACTAAGTTTTACATTCAAACTACAATTATATTTTTTCAATTCTTCTTTCATAAGAATTTGAGTTCTAAGAATAAGTTCTTTAACCGAAAAACTACCAATTGTATTTGCGTTCATAGAAACCGCTTGCCCCTTTGCCGCATTAATAACTTCAGTCATATAAGTCATATAGTCTTTTGATTTTTCTATCCATTCTTTCATTTCTTTTGTTATATCTTCATAATCTTCTTTTGTAACCATTGGATTTCCAATTGAATCTCTAAATTCATCTGCTAATTTTTCAATTGCAACTAAATATCCCGAAACAGACATTATTGGAGTTTTCAAGTTATGTGCTATTCCGCCAATTAGCTGACCAAGTGAAGATAAACGCTCATTCTCAACTAGAATATCTTGATTTTGTTTAATCGTTTCAACATATTGTTTTTCTAAGTCTAAAATTTTATTAAAATTAATTGTTAAATCGCCAATTTCATCATTCGAAATAACTGGCAACTTTTGATTGTAATCTACGAAATTCCCATTTGCTAAATTCTCCATCGAATGAGAAACTTTTGTAATAGATTTTGTAAAGTCTTTTGCAAAGAAAACTAAGAATGCCATTACAACTAAAAGTAAAACTCCAAGCGAGCCAAATATAAATGCGTAACCGGAAATTGCTTCTGCACTATACATTACTCCGATTGCATATTTGTCACCATTAATTTCTACAAGTTCATACGCACCTTGTCTTCTAAGCGTCGAACTCGACGCTTTTTAATTGTATTTAGAAAAAACCCCAGTATAACTAGGGGTTTTTATGAATTTATATCACCGTCTCTATCACTTCAATATTATTCATATCTAAATTTTTAGTTATCTCTTCAAACAATTCAGGAATTTCACCAGTATATATATATGCCGGAATTTCGTACAAAACATTTTCATCTTGATAAAATATAATACTAGTAAACTCATTATTGCCGCCACTTTCAAGAATCTTTTCTATTTTATTTATATCACTAATATTAATACTTTCCTGGTATTCATTCTTTTTAAATAATCCTTTCACAATACTAAATACTATTTTATTTTCTTCAAATCCAACATTAATTATTTTCATTTTAATTTCCTCCTTATTTTAAATTTTTACACCACTTTATTTAGCGTAATATAAAATGTTGTTCCAACACCTGTTTCACTTTCAAATCTTATATCTCCATTAAACTTTCCTTTAATTGTTGAATAGCACATATAAAGTCCAAGTCCTGTGCCGTCTTTACCTTTGGTTGTTATCATTTCTTTAAATAATTTATCTTTGATATGTTCTGGAATTCCACCTGCAAAATCTTCAATTCTAATGTAAACTTTTTCAGCATCTTCCTCAGCATACATATTGATGTTGCCATCTTTATCACCGTAAGCTTGCATTGCATTTGAAATTAAGTTATCCAAAACTTGAACAATTGCAGTAAGTTCGCCCTTGATTTCAGTATTTTCATTAACACTAAGTTTTACATTCAAACTACAATTATATTTTTTCAATTCTTCTTTCATAAGAATTTGAGTTCTAAGAATAAGTTCTTTAACCGAAAAACTACCAATTGTATTTGCGTTCATAGAAACCGCTTGCCCCTTTGCCGCATTAATAACTTCAGTCATATAAGTCATATAGTCTTTTGATTTTTCTATCCATTCTTTCATTTCTTTTGTTATATCTTCATAATCTTCTTTTGTAACCATTGGATTTCCAATTGAATCTCTAAATTCATCTGCTAATTTTTCAATTGCAACTAAATATCCCGAAACAGACATTATTGGAGTTTTCAAGTTATGTGCTATTCCGCCAATTAGCTGACCAAGTGAAGATAAACGCTCATTCTCAACTAGAATATCTTGATTTTGTTTAATCGTTTCAACATATTGTTTTTCTAAGTCTAAAATTTTATTAAAATTAATTGTTAAATCGCCAATTTCATCATTCGAAATAACTGGCAACTTTTGATTGTAATCTACGAAATTCCCATTTGCTAAATTCTCCATCGAATGAGAAACTTTTGTAATAGATTTTGTAAAGTCTTTTGCAAAGAAAACTAAGAATGCCATTACAACTAAAAGTAAAACTCCAAGCGAGCCAAATATAAATGCGTAACCGGAAATTGCTTCTGCACTATACATTACTCCGATTGCATATTTGTCACCATTAATTTCTACAAGTTCATACGCACCTTGAATTCCACTAGCATAGTAACCATACGTGTGTTTTATATTTCCCCAAAAGAAAGTATACTTTGAAAAGAATTCTGTTATTTCTTCGCTATTATCTTGATAAATTATTTTGATATTGTCTATGTCATTGCCTTTCAAAACAAATAATGTATCTTTCTCATTATATTTTGTTATAGTTTGTAATTTAGTAATTGCCTCTTCAACGCTCGTCGCTTTAGCAATTTCCAATCTTTCTAAATCTTCATAATATCTTTGAAATAAAAGTTCACCTTTTTCTTCAATCAATACGGAATTAGTTGCCAAATAAGCCAGACAACCAACAATTAAAACTAATGGGAAGAACTGAAAAAACATTCTCATTCTGTATCCGTTAATGCTAAATCTTGTTTTATGTTTTTGCGTGTTTCCTAATTTTTCAAACACCGTTGATAATAAGTTCTTTGAGAAAATATAAATTAGCAAACCTAATGTTATAAATATCATAAATATTACAACTAACATATTCGTTACTAAAGTCGGCTTCGTGCCACAAAGTAACAAACCTACCGTTGTTACAATCGGCGGAATAAGAGCATGAATAACATATAGTGTGGTTGGAATTTTGAAACATTCCCTTTTAATTTTGTTTACCCTTTTAATTTCATTTTCATCGTTGCCTTGATATTCTATGTATTTTTCCCAACCTCGAATCTTTCTTAGCTCTAATAAAAAGATTCCATTAGAAACAGTCATTCCAACAAGCACTGTTGCAATGTACTGTGCGTTAAAATTAAATCCCATATCAATATTTTTTTCAAACTCAGTGTTAATAGAGTTTGGCGGATAACTTAAAAGTCTAGTAATCACACAATATATAACAAATACAACTATAACGAAAAGTATGTTATATACAAGTAAAGTTCTTCTCGTTTTCTTTTTAAAATTTTCACTCATATTCTTTCATCCTTTGCAATTAATTTTCTTCAATAAAATCAACTATATCTTTTACTGTTTGCAAACTTCTGATTTTTCTATCAGGAATTTCAATTTCAAATTCATCTTCAAATTTACAAGCTAAAGAAACAACATCAAAGGAAGACAACCCCAAATCTGAAATTAAATTACTATTTTCTGTAACGCAAGAAGCATCTAGCCCTTGATAATCGCAAATAATTTTAATGACTCTTTCTAACATTTTTTTCTCCTTTCTAACCACGTTTAATTTTCTTAGTAGTTGTTTTTGGAAATTCTGTATCTCTTATTTTTATATGAGAAATATTTTTA
>CAZTCE010000085.1:0-5308 GCA_964612205.1 uncultured Eubacteriales bacterium
CATAAACTGTTAGTTGCAGATTTAGAATGTATGATTGATATTTAAAGCTTTACTTGACAAAATTTAATGGCTATCGCAAGTGATTTTACTCACTCGTGATAGCCATTATTTCATTGTTAATTTTGCGGGGTTTTAGTTAATATCCACGCAGCCATTTTGCTTTCTTGGGTCCAAAGCTTACCTGCAGAAGCATAATCGGTAACATGCATTAGCGAGCCGTTGCTCAACGGTACGCAAAGCTCCAAAATATTTTTATAAGGAAAAGGTGATAAGAATGGGAACAATTTTTATTAGAACAATAATAATTTATACATTTGTGCTAGTTGCAATTAGACTTATGGGAAAGCGTGAAATTGGGCAGTTACAACCATACGAATTAGTTGTAACAATAATAATTGCTGATGTTGCAAGCCTGCCAATGCAAAATGTTAGCATCTCGTTGATTCAAGGAATTGTGCCGATCTTAGGACTTTTGTTTGCACAGACCGTCGCTTCAGTTTTAAGTTTTAAGAGTAAGGTGATTCATAAATATATATCAGGCAAGCCAACTATATTAGTGGCGAATGGCAAAATTTTAGAGCAAAATTTGAAAGAACAAAAATATACTTTAGAATGTTTGATGGAGCAAATTAGAGTTTGTGGTTATACAAGTTTACTGGATTTAGACTATGTTATCTTAGAAACGAGCGGGCAGATAAGTGTTATTCCTAAGCCAGAAAATGAAGCAATAAAAATAAAAGATATGAAAATTCAGCCAAAACATACAGGATTTACCAGACCCATAATTATAGATGGAGCATTAATTGACAGCAATTTAAAAGATTTAGGCAGGGATACAAATTGGCTAAATGAACAGCTTAAGAGATTAAAAATAGAAATAGCCGACACATTATTATTTACTTGTGATGAATTAGGAAATATATACTGCCAAAGAAAGGAGAAAAAATGAAGAAAGAAATTATAATTATGATTACAGTTTTACTTCTTATTTTTGTTCCGAACTTACTATTTAAAAGTTATTTGCAAAATACAGGAAAAGAATTAATAAATATTCTAGACAAAATGGATGAAGATATAAAAAAATCAGAAGAACCCAATAATACGCTTGCTGAAAAACTAAAAAACGAATTTCTAAAAAAAGAAGAAAAATGGATTTTGATAGTCGACCACGATTTATTAGACGAAGTCGAAATTAACATAAAAGATTGCATTAGCTATTACGAAAAAAGAGAAGAAACAGAATTTTCAGCCTCATATCAAAAAGCAATCGACTGCATCGAAGATCTAGCCAAAAGAGAAGAAATATCATTTGCAAATATTTTATAAAATGCCACGGGGAATGCTGTAAAGTAAGCCCGTGGCGATTTATTTTGCCGAAAAATGTATTTTAATTATTGTGAAAAATGTGATGTTCTCTTGAAAATGTATTTTAGATATGATATTCTTTTATACAGATATCTATTCTTTTGAAGAAGTTATTTCCTAAAAAGAAGAAATAATCACTCTGTTTTCAAGCCCGAGTGATTACTTTTGATTCTTGGGTCAACCGCTTATGCAGGTTCCCTTTATCAAAAATTTATTTTGATATATTCTATGATAAATGTCAATGAATTATGTTTAAAATTGCAGGTATAAAATTAAATTTTGGGAGGTTTTTTATATGAATCCATATGATAAAGTTCATGAATTAGTTAGAGCAATTAAAGAAAGTAAAGAAGTAAAAGAATATCTCGCACTTAAAGAAGAATTATATGCAGATGTTAAAAATAAAGAAATGATTAAAGATTTTAGAGAAAAGCAAGTCGAAGTTCAATCACTATTAATGCAAGGAAAAGAAGCAGAACCGGAAAAAATGGAAAAACTTCAATCTTTATATCAAATACTTGCAAACAACGCTAAAATAAAAGAATTTTTTGATAAAGAAGTTCAATTTGATGTTATGCTATCAGATATTTATAAAATTATTGGAGAAGCCTTAAAAGATATAATCGAATAGTTATCTGGAGGAGAAAACAATGAAAATATTAATCAAAAATGGTTATTTAGTTTCTATGGTGTCTGAAATAAAAAAGGCAGATATATTAATTGAAAATGATAGAATTAAAAAAATTGGAATGATTACCGAAGAAGCTGATAAAGTGATTGATGCTTCAAATAAAGTTGTTATGCCAGGTCTTGTAAATGCTCATACGCATGTTGCTATGTCGCTTTTTAGGGGCTATAACGATGAATTAGAATTAATGAATTGGCTTCAAGAAAATTGGAAAGTTGAAGATTTAATGAAAAAAGAAGATGTTTATTATGCTTCTATGCTTTCTGGAATTGAAATGCTAAAAAGCGGAACCACAACATTCAATGACCATTATTTCTTTGAAGAGCAAACTGCTAAAGTTGCCGAAGAGCTAGGCTTAAGAGCAATTCTTGCTAGATGTATAATTAGCGAAGGCGAAGGTGCAAGCACAAGAATTGCTGATGCAGAAAATTTATATAACGAATGGCATAATAAATGTGATGGCAGGATAAAAGTATGCGTTGGAATTCACGCACCATACACTTGTCCGCCAGATACAATCAAACGTTCTTTAGAACTTGCAGATAGACTCGGCACACCTGTACATATTCATTATCTAGAAACGCAAGATGAAATTGATCAGATTTATGAAAATTATGATAAGTCAGTAACAGATTATTTAAAAGACTTGAATCTTTTCAACTATCACGTTATATTGGCTCATGGTGTAAAGGTTAATGATGATGATATTGAAGTTCTAAAGAATATTAGTGGTGGAATAGTTCATAATCCAATTAGCAATTTGAAGCTTGGAAGTGGATTTGCTCCAATTAAAAAAATGAGAGATGCTGGAATTAATGTTGCTCTTGGAACTGATGGCCAAGGTAGCACAAATACCCTTGATATGTTCGAAGAAATCAAACTTGCAGCATATCTGCAAAAAGGTATGTTTGGCACGGCAACTGCCATCTCTGCTAAAGATGTTTTAGAAATGGCAACGATAGAAGGTGCAAAAGTGCTTGGCATCGATAGTGAAGTTGGCTCTCTTGAGGTTGGTAAAAAAGCGGATATAATTTTAATCGATTTAGATAAACCACACTTGTCACCAGTACACGATATATATTCACTTTTAGCATATAGTGTGAATGGTGCAGATGTTGACACAACTATAATTGACGGAAAAATAGTAATGGAAAACAGAAAAATTTTAGGTGTGGATGAAAAAGAAATTCGAGAAAGAGTTGAGCTTGCTAGAAAAAGATTGTTTTAGATTATTAAAAGCTAGTGTATTTTTACATTAGCTTTTGTTAATATAAACACTTTATTTTAAGTTTATATTGTGGTATAATTCATACAGTTTATGAAGCAAAAAAAGGAGGAAAACATTTGAGTAATCAAGATAAAATAAGAAATTTTTGCATTATTGCACATATAGATCATGGCAAATCTACACTTGCAGACAGATTAATCGAAATGACAGGTGTACTTACAAAAAGAGAAATGCAAGAGCAGGTTTTGGATAATATGGATTTAGAGCGTGAAAGAGGAATTACAATAAAACTTCAATCGGTTAGAACAGTTTACAAGGCAAAAGATGGAAATGAATATATATTAAATTTAATTGACACACCAGGGCATGTCGATTTCACTTATGAAGTTTCTAGAAGTTTGGCGGCTTGCGAAGGAGCTATTTTAGTTGTAGATGCTTCGCAAGGTGTTGAAGCACAAACTCTTGCAAATGTATATCTAGCTTTAGATAACGATTTGGAAATTATACCTGTTATAAATAAAGTTGATTTGCCTAGTGCTAATCCAGAAATGGTAATTGAAGAAATTGAAAATGTTATAGGTGTTGAAGCTCAAGATGCTCCTAGAATTTCTGCAAAGACTGGCTTAAATGTCGACCAAGTTTTAGAAGCAATTGTAAACAAAGTTCCTGCACCATCTGGTAATGAAAATGCACCAACAAAAGCTTTAATCTTTGATTCTTATTATGATAATTATAAAGGTGCTGTCGCATTTGTGCGTGTTAAAGATGGAAAAATAAAAGCAGGTGATACCATCACATTTATGGCAACTGGCAAATCGTATGTTGTTTCAGAAGTTGGTTTTTTCGGTGCCGGTACATACATGCAAACGAAAGAACTTGCAACAGGCGAGGTTGGTTATGTTGCAGCTAGCATTAAAAATGTTTCAGATATACATGTCGGCGATACAATCACTTTAAAAGATAATATGGCATTAGAGCCACTTCCAGGATATAAAAAAATAATGCCAATGGTTTATTGTGGAATTTACCCTGCTGATGGAAGTGATTATGAAGATTTAAAAGAAGCATTGGAAAAATTATCTTTAAATGATGCTTCACTATTTTGGGAGCCTGAAACTTCTGTGGCACTTGGTTTTGGATTTAGATGTGGTTTTCTTGGACTTTTACATATGGAAATTATTCAAGAAAGAATTGATAGAGAATATGATTTGAATGTTATAACAACAGCACCAAGTGTTATATATAAAGTTAATAAAACTGATGGAACAAAATTTGATTTGTATAATCCAACTGATTTGCCACCGATGCAAGAAATATCATCGATGGAAGAACCAATAGTAAAAGCTGATATAATGCTTCCAAAAGAATACGTTGGAAATATTATGGAGCTTTGCCAAGACAGACGTGGTGTTTACAAAGATATGAAATATATGGATGAGAATCGTGTTATTTTGACTTATGAAATGCCGTTAAATGAAATCATATACGATTTCTTTGATGCGTTAAAATCTCGTTCTAAGGGATATGCTTCATTTGATTATGAAATCATTGGATACAAGCAATCAGAACTTGTTAAACTTGATATAATGCTAAACGGCGATGTAATAGATGCTTTCTCAATCATCGTTCACAAAGATAAAGCTTATGCGAGAGGCAGAAAAATGGCAGAAAAGCTTAAAACAACTATTCCTAGACAGATGTTTGAAATTCCTATTCAGGCATCCATTGGTGGGAAAGTTATTGCTAGAGAAACTATTTCAGCAATGAGAAAAGACGTGCTTGCAAAATGCTATGGCGGAGATATTACGCGTAAAAAGAAACTATTAGAGAAGCAAAAAGAAGGTAAAAAGAAGATGCGCCAACTTGGAACTGTTGATGTCCCACAAGAAGCATTTTTATCAATATTGAAATTAGATGAAGAATGAATTTTTTGCAATTAGACGCGTGCCACGAAATCCGTCCCCGTAACACTTCGTGGCATTTTTTAAAATATGTTGTAAAAATATTAAAAAAGTTTATTATAATAT
>CAZTCE010000086.1:0-5155 GCA_964612205.1 uncultured Eubacteriales bacterium
TCTCCAGTTCTTTGGCAGCATATTTTTCTTCTCCATTATTAGTTCGAATAATAACTTCGCCATCCTCAGTTACTATAAACTCTCCTTTGTCGCCTTCCTTACCGCCAATTTTCAAACTTCCACCGATTAGATTTTTACCCTCAATTGTGTCAGCCGTAACATATTCAGCAATTGGACCCCATCTCTCTTCACCATCTATGGTGTATTTACCAAATGCTGCTTTTGACGTAAGCCAAGAATCATTTGTCGCTACAAGGGAGTTGTTGATTATAGCAATCTCTTCAGATTCAAACTCTGTTGTAGATCCGTCTTTATATTTTCTAAAATGCATACCAGTAGAATCCCACGAAATAGCCTGTCCGCTTGCATTACCTATTGCCAACGCGGCATCTTGTAAGCCCGAAGCGATATCACTTTCAATCTTGTTTGTTTTCTCGACTGACTTTTGCCAAGAAGTACCAGACTTTGCAACTTGTTTACCAGCAGAAACCGCCATTGATAAGAGTTCTGCATGACGATCAATTTCTGATTTTACGCTCACTAAGTTTCCAAATGTAGCGCTGAAATCACTCATATCATCAAAATTCAAGTTAACCTCAAGTAATCTTGTTCTCTTCACATAGCCGTCTCTAATTTCAACTCTAATGAAATTACCAAGTTGGAATTGGTCTACTAATGGTTCAAATTCTGGTAAAGCAAGAATGTTTGCCATTGTCATGGAGAATTCAAGACTTGGCTTGCAAATAGTCTTCAACTCTTTCGCCGCAGACTCCATCAATTCTTTACAAATAGAAATCCTCTCTTCTTCGCTTTCATATCCCGTAAGTAAGAAATTAGAATCATTAAACTCATCTTCTTTAATAAATGGAGACAGTCTAATCCATTGGTCTTCACTAAAGAAAGTGCTCATTTCTGTCTTATCTCTAATATAATCTCTAATCATTTGATATACTCCGACAGAATTTGCATAAGCAACGCAAGGAGTTATACCATCGAGATAAACAACAAACATATGTCCACTAGTTTGTATATACAATGTATTTGCATTAGTCGAGCCGTCATATGTTTTAAATTCCTCTATATCCGAAATCATAACGGGAGTATAAACTTCCATCGTGTCGTGCTTAGTATAATATTGTTCTATAGAGCTATAAGATTTGGTGTTCTTAGCATACACGATTGGGTCAAAAGATGTTGTGAAAGTATATAATGGGAATAATGAATTAAAGTCACTACGAGTAATAGTATATTCTACACCAGTAATAGCAGTCAGTTCATCAAAATGAGTCTCTGCCGCTCTATACATATCTCCCTCTAAAGTTTGTCCATTATATCGCAATACACCATCATCTCCGGGTTTATATAACGAAAAATCAATTTTTCTATCAGACAGAGAATAACCGCCTAAACAATATGCGTCTTCTCGTTCTTTTTGAGTTAAAACTTTTTGTACGGCACGAAGTTTATTGTAATTATCAAGATATCTTTGATAATTTTCATAATTATACTGATCTTCTTGAGACACTATAAAGTCTGCCCCGGTAAGTTGAACCCATTGAGACACGTCCGCATCATATACATATCTTGTTGCACCGCCATCATTGGTATCAAGCCATATTGTGCCATGTTTATAGTCACCATCTGGTTGTGTATCTTGTACAATACATTGATACTTTTCTTGAGAAAACATAGCTTCCGTTTGCGTTTGAAAAATTGATGTGTAAATCTTGTGTTTTTCTTCAAGCAAATTGACGCCACATGATTCAAGATAGTTTTCTGATAGTTCCAATATTCCATCGTCTGTTACTACAACCTCATCTTTTGCTAATACAAAGTATGCGCCCATAGTACCAATATAAGTTACCGTATATTTTTCGGTTTCACTCCTCAAATCCATTTTCTCGGCAGTTAATTCGCCATTTACCCACTCGCTTAAGGTAAAGATATCTGGAGCCTCCGAAACTCCACTTGCCGCCCTAACGATAATAGACTGGATTTTATAATTATTGGTATATACGCCACTTTCAGAATTTTTTATTCTTTCATCAAGTTCGAGTTGATTTGTAATTCTAAGTTTTTCATATTTACCTTTAGAAGTTATAGTGTAATAATTATAATAAGAGTTATAATCAGATCCACTCGATACATATGCCTTCTCGTCATATATACGAACTGTCGCCACATCAGACGAAGAATTTCTAAGTTTTAATAAAATATTATCGTTCTTATTAGCATCAACATCTTCATCGACATGGTATTGATTAAGTTTTTTAATCAACGCATTTGTTGATGTTGTGGCCAAATTTTCCATTACTTGAAAATTATTATTAAGTTTAATATATTGCAGTTTGAAACCGCCGACAATAAATATTTCTTTATCTTCAATGTTAGTAATTGGCACAGTTAATTGTTTATCGTAATACAATGGGCCATCTATAAATTTAGTTGAGATTGTAATATCATTTATTATATCCTCATCGGCATAAGCCGTATCTATTGGTGTGTAAATGCAGAATAACTTTTTAAACTCATCGCCGACAAGGAGTACATTATCCTCAGACGGGATGGCGTACATAAGTTCATGGTGTCTGTTGTTTGCGGCAACCCAACCTTGCACAGCATCTGGGTAGGAGATTGGATATTTATCACTTTTGTTACCAAAGGCGTCTAGACCTGTTTGAGCCTCTTGAATTTCTTCAAGGTAGTCGTCGTATTTCTCGAATAGATCTTGTTCCATCCAGTCTTCCGTGTGATAAAAACTCAAATCCATAATCTCGTTACGGCCAAGGTTGACCTCACGAATGTCGAGGTCGTCTGAGCCGGTAACCACGAGCTTGGTTTTTATATCATCGCTAGAATATTTCACCTGTACTTCTTGGGCAAGATTGTCTTTACTAATAAAAACATCTGTTTCAAATCTTGTTGAAGCTTCATTTTCAACTTCATCATCTTCTACCTCTTCGTAGCAATGCACTACTCCATTTAAAGAATCCCAGACAAACACACAACCAAATGCTTCAGCCACATTATTCATAAGAAAATCATAGACACTAATTCTATCTTCGCTGAATGTTCTTTCTCTATTCCATAAAGATTGGTCTACATTTCCTATTTTCCATTCAGGGATATTTTCAAAGATTAAATGCAAGAGCGAGAGTCCTTTTCTAGTGCTATTATAAAACTGAACGTTAGGGAAAGACTTCATATAAAGTTTATCTGATAACTGTGCATACTGCGCATTACTTTTTGCAAGTAAAGTATTATATTCGTTGACATCTGCTATCTGCACCTGTTCGTATGTGTATGAGTCTTTATCTGTATAATTACGTTGATAATAGCTTTCGTATGGATCGAAGTCTCCAGATGCGAATTTATAGAACGAATCTCTGTCTGTGCTGTAGTCAAGACCGAACTCCGCTTCGTTGTAGAGTACTTCTTTACTCTGAACTTCACCCGTATTGATATAGAAATTTGTAAGGTATTTATTAGAAGTTGCATATTCAGCCGAAAAAGCAGATATACTCTTAATATCATTGTCACTCGATATGTCGTCAATATCTTGTAAACAGAATAATCCGTAACCCTCAATTAAACAATTTCGAGGTGTTTCGACTTTATCATATAGTGGATGAACTTTAGTTTCACCCGTGAGAATGTCTACATAAGTTCTTTGTATCTCAAAATTTACCTCACTATATTGCCGCCATTTTGCGTTGAGGCTAACAGATGTTGCCGGTAGCTGCCCGATTATCTTGCGTGAAGTATTGCATAAGAAGATACGTGGTGGCATTGGATTGTCGAAATAATCCCGAGTAAGCATTAACTTCATAATTCCACCACCCTATCACAATTCTCCAATTTTTCTCACTGAGCGATAGGCAAGCTCTATTTCACAATTACCCTCAATGGTTAATTCATTCTTGCCATCATACAACGGAAGCCAATTCCAATCAAAATCATTTCCAAATATTCTTCTTACGCTCGAACTACTCAACACCTGATTCGCGCCATCAACCACAATCGTCTCAGTAGAGCCATTGTTTTTAACTACCATAGTTGAGATGCCAACAAATCTATCAAGTAAATCATAGTGCTTGTTCGTGATTCTAACACTCGTTGTCGCAAACTTCGGATCACTCGTAGAAGATTTAAATGTATATGGGTCAATCCAACGATACTTTTGGTCAGAGGTATAATAATATACTGTTTCTTCTTTTATTTCATCTGTTTCTGCATATACGGTATCTCTAGTTACCTTAGTCCAGCCATAATCTGGTTCTGTTATACCGGTGACAAGCGAAGATTCATCAGACTTCCAATAATAGTTTGTTCCGTTATAATACACAGTGTTGGCAACCATATCTGAGTAAACATTAAACGTCGAACCTGCTGCAATCGGAACTACTATACTCTTTTCCCGAATAGTGATACGTGGGTAGACAGGTTGGTTATCATCTGTATCTATATTGATTGTGATTTTATTGTCTGTGGCGCTTGTGATGGATTTGGTAACGGTGTAGATGTCAGAAAATGCATAAGGAGTAAGTGATTCCCATTCGGCTACATATCCAACAACGCGCCCATTGCCAAGCTTATAACTTGATACGTTAACAAAATTTCCGAGCGCAGCAAATTCTACGACTTCAGAATCATCTTTATATATATTTATAAATCCTGCATTCTGGCGACTAGTCAACCATTTGAGGACTCTTCTATTTTCTTCTGATGTAAAATTACCAAAATCGTTTTTTATTAGAGTAAGCTGGAATGTGAAACTTTCACTCCATTTATACCCAGATGCTCTTTTGAGTGCGCCGTTGTATGTTTCAGACACAATGGCCTCTCTGCTAAGATGGGTTTCTGTATTTCCGTCATCGGAGTCAAACGCAAGGTCGCTAAGAACATCGAAATCCAATGAGGAAAATCCGTCCCACGTGAATTTATAAGGACTAATCATTTTTAGGATCATCTCCTTTAACTACTTCAATATTATTTATAATCATTTTGTATTGTTCGTATTCTTTTCTTGTAATATATCGAAAAACAAAATTATGATAGTGTGGTAAATGTCCATTGGCGCATTTTTGGATTTGTCTTGGTGTGAACTACCCACGAGCTAAAGCTCGGTGGGCTTCCTAATCAATATCTCTAATGA
>CAZTCE010000087.1:0-5128 GCA_964612205.1 uncultured Eubacteriales bacterium
ATCTATAACAGCCAACGCATTTGGCAATTTTTCAGGACATTCATGATGATCAGTAACAATGACATCAAGCCCTAATGTTTTTGCATATTCAATCTCATTATAAGCCGAAATTCCGCAGTCAACAGTTATTAAAAGCTTTGTACCCCTGTTTGCAATTTTTTCCAAAGCATTATTATTAAGACCATATCCCTCTTCAAGTCTGTTTGGCAAATAATAATCATTTTCCACGCCAAGCTCTGTTAAAAATTTTGAAAGTGTCGCGATACTAGTAATTCCATCGACATCATAATCACCATAAATCGTTATTTTTTCTTTGTTTTGATGTGCTTCAATGATTCGATTTACAGCTATTTCCATATCATTTAACAAAAATGGATCATTTAGATCTTCAAGTTTCGGATGCAAAAATTTATCAATTGTATTTTCTTCTACAATACCCCTGTTTATAAGTATTTTAGCAATTATTTCAGAAACACCATATTTTTCAGATATTTCACTCACCATTTCATCATCAATTTGTGAATACTCCCATTTCTTATTCATTTTAATTCCTTTCCGCTATAAACAGCATACTAAACGTTTGTTATAATTGTATAGCAAAAACGACGAACTTTCAAGTTAAAATTGCACATTTCACCACCCAATGCCACCGGGACGGACTTCGCGTGCCACGGGGACGGACTTCGTGGCACGACTTTTTTCGTAAGCCAGCATTTTCAAGTGTTTCACAGCTCGTTCCGTGAAACATGCTATTTTAAGCCTTTTCTCGTTTTGGGTGTGCCACGAAGTCCGTCCCCGTGGCACGACTTTTTTCGTAAGCCAGCATTTTCAAGTGTTTCACAGCTCGTTCCGTGAAACATGCTATTTTAAGCCTTTTCTCGATTTAGGTGTGCCACGAAGTCCGTCCCCGTGGCACGTACTTTTGCCTATAAACTTTTTCATATAAGCTATCTTTAGCTATAAACTCTTTTCTAGTATGTGCCAGCTTATTTTGCTCAATATTTTAGCTTATATTTTGTGTAGCTTTGTAATTGATTATTCAATTATTTTAAGGTTAGTTGTTAAGAAATTGGCACATTGGATAGTTTTATTTTTTCATTTTTGGGCTTTTTAGGCATAAAAAAGAAGCTATCTAATTGATAGCTTCTTGAGTTTTTATTTAGTTTTTATTCTTAATCAACAGTAACGTCGATAGCACCTGTTGTACCTTTTAATAATGCTTCAGCAATTTTTTGTGCTCTCTCAGCATATTTATTTGTTCTATCAGCTTCAGCCATACTTAAAACGCCATCATGATATAAATCAGCTGTGAAATATGTTTTTCCACCAGATACGAAACCTGTTGCATTGAATACTTTACCATCTTCTGTTACATACCAAGCAGCACTAGACTCTCTAACTTTTGGTAATGTTATGTTAATTCTTTTAGCACCATTCTCTGTAATGTTTTGGCAACTCTTAGAATCTGTTTCAGTTGCTGGAGTCGCAGTAGCAGCATTCATATAACCGAATTGTCCACAATCACCTGATGTAGCTAATTCAAAGTAAAGTTGTTCTGCATTTCTTGTTTCGCCAGAAGATGTATGAAGAATTGTAACATCTGTTAATTGATCTAGAACTGCAGAATGAACGTTAGAAACTTGTTGAGCGAAGTTTGAAAGTTGAGCTCTTTCTGGTGTATCCATACCACTAAAAATAACGATAGCTGCTAAGATGATTATTACGATGATTGTAATAATCAATGAAATTAAAGAAATACCTTGATTTTTCATAATAAAAATCCTCCTTAAAAATTTAAATAATTTTGTCTAGAGTTCTACTCTAGTTATGCTCGTCCAACGAGTGCTAAACTCTAGACGGCAGTAATTTATTTTAGTTCTCGGCTCATTTAATTAATTCGCGCAAAATTAAATGAACATTGAAACCTAAAACCTTTTACAATTGCTATTATATAGAATTGATTCATAATTGGCAATAGTTTTTTCTATTAAATTATTATTACTTAATTATTACAATATTGTGTCAATTTTTATGTAAATTACATTCCATAAGCATCGAATAAGAAGTTACCCATGTATACTTCCATGATTGGTTTTAGAATTACAATCATAAAGAATACTAAAACGACACCTGAAATCGCCATTGCAACTTGTGGCACGGCTGCGGTAATTCTTCCCATTGTTATTTCAATATCGTCTGAAACATAGTCGGTAATTTTCGACATCATATTTTTGATATCTGTTTCCATACCTATTTTTAACATTTCTATAACCATTGATGGCATAAATGTGCAATTTTCAAATGGCTCTACCCAAGATAAACCTTGGTTTAGGTTATTTTGTGCACTCTCGATTATGGCAAGGAACATGTAGTTTTTAATAACTGATTTGCTGACTTCGATAGAATCGTCTAGCTTTGAGTTGTTTTCTAAGTTTAACTGCATAGCTCTTAAAAACTTCTGCAAATCTAGTCTAATTAATAGCTGACCAAATATTGGCATTTTGTATTTAAATTTGTCAAATTGGAATCTTCCGCCCGGCGTTTTAATCCAAGTTATAAACGCAAATGCAATTCCAGCAATTACTGCTCCAACAAGATACCAATATTCTCCCATTTTATTGACAAATTCAGCAAAAGCAAGTGTTGCTTCTGGAATTTGGTCTTCAACTCCAAGTTCAGCGTATAAGTTTTGCATAACCGGTAGACCCCAAATTACACCAATGAATGACATTGCAATTAATGCTACAATCATTATCATTGGACTCATAACGGCTTTTTTCATTTTTCTTTTCATGTCTTTAGCATCTTCTAATGAGCTAAGTGCTTGCATAAGTGATTCTGCAAGAGAGTCTGATAACTCACCAACTTTAACAATGTTAATGTATAGTGGCGGGAATACTTTTGGGTAATGCTCTAGTGTTGTGTAGATGTATTCACCGGATTCGATACCGTTTAGTATGTCGGCGATAATATCTCTAAGATTGGGATTTTTTGTGTTTTCCAAAAGTGTGGTTAATGCTCTAACATTAGTGAATCCTGCCTTTTTAAGCAAATGAAAGCTTTGTGTGAACGCCATCAAATCTTCATTTTTTATTCCTGTTCCAATTTTAATGAATGATAGGTCTAAATCTTGTTGTAAACCTTTACTCTTGTTTTGGTTTTTTGCTTGCTTGTTTTTTTCATTCATCTTCAAAACCGCAGAAGCTGTTACTTGGTTTTTCCTTTCAACTTTTGTATTTGTTTTTAAAATTGAACGGGTTTCTTTTACTTTAATTGGCGTAAGTCCATTTTGCTTAAGCCTTTTTATAACATTTACTTGAGAAGTGTCATTAAGCGTGCTTCTAACTATTTTGCCGACTTTTTGTTACGGCTTTGCAACTGTATACTGGCATATAGTATTCTCCTTTCTAAAATTACAAGTTAGCTTGATTGCTAAAATGCAAGTTTCTTTCTGACTTCTCCGATTGTTGTATATCCATCAACAACTTTTTGCATAGCGTCTACTATAAATGGTCTATATCCTTGTGCAGCTGCAATAACTCTAATTTCAGAAAGTGGTCTATTTTCTATGATTGCTTCTTTTACTTCTTCTGTTATGCTAAGTATTTCAATTACGGCAATACGATTATAGAAACCTACACCATTGCAATATTCACAGCCGACTGGTTCCCAAGTGTGTTTGCCTTCTAAATCGAAGTGTGAATCGTATCTTTTTTCTATTCTATGTATTGTTTCTAATTCTTCTTCGTTGAATGGTCTTTCTTTTGCACATTTTGGACAAATTCTTCTAACAAGTCTTTGACCTATTGATGTTGCGAGTACACTTCCAATATCGTAGTTTGAAATTCCAAGTTTTCTAAGTCTTGTAACTGCTTCTAGGCTATCAACTGTGTGAAGTGTTGCTAAAACGAAGTGACCTGTCTGACCGGCTTGAACTGCAATTTCTGCTGTTTCTTTATCTCTTATTTCTCCGACTAGTATGATGTCAGGGTCTTGTCTTAAGATTGTTCTAAGTGAATCGGCAAACGAGATGTTTGCTGTAACTTCTACTTGGTTTAAACCTGGAAGCCTAATTTCAACTGGGTCTTCGATTGTTGTAATGTTTATGTTTGGTTTGTTTAATTCGTTCATCGCACTATATAGTGTTGTTGTTTTACCTTCACCAGTAGGTGCTGTGATAAGTGTGATACAGTTTCTTTTATTAAAACATTGTTGCATTACTTCATCGTCGCTAGGATATCCAAGTTCTTTAAGACCTTTGATGTTTGCTTCTTTTTTCATAAGACGTAGAACCATTTTTTCACCATATATGTTCTTTTGTGAAGATACACGGATGTTGTAATCTGAATATGCAATAATTCTACCATCTTGTGATATTTGTTTTTCTTGGTGCATATTTGATATTGCTTTCAAACGACCAATTACTTGGCTTTGCTTATTTTTATCAACACTTGATTCTTCAATTAATTCACCATCAATTCTAAATCTAACTCTAAGTCTATCTTCCATTGGCTCAAAGTGAATATCACTGGCTCTTTTTCTCATTGCGGCTCTGATTATATTATCAACGTATTGAGTAATATCTCTGCCGAATGCTTCGTATGACTCGCCTGTTTCTACTTCTTTTTGTCTATCTTTAATAATTTCATCTATGTATGAAGCAAATGTAACGTATTCTTCCATTACCATGCCTTTGCTAAAAAGAATAAGCCTAATGTTATCTTTAGTTGCTTTATCTGTTGGATCTGCAAACGCAACTTTTAATCTATTGCCTTCTAACTCAAATGGCATAACTTTTTTCGAACTAACAATATCCATTGAAATGTAGTCCGAATAGTTAAATGTCATTGATAGCGGGTCTAGGATTATTGGCTTAACTCCAAGTTGTTCAGCAATTACATCTAATAATTCTTTGTCTGGACATTTTTTTAAAAGATGAATTGCTTCTCCAAGTTTAACTCCCGGATGTTTCTTTTGATATGAAACCGCCTCGTTAATATCTGAATCTCTAATTAATCCTCTTCTAATTAGTTCAACTCCTAGTGGTGTTTTCTTTGCTGAATTGTCAAATAGAGCCATTTAAAATTCCTCCTCTTTCGTATAATCTCATTTTATCTTAATATTATTT
>CAZTCE010000088.1:0-5123 GCA_964612205.1 uncultured Eubacteriales bacterium
ATATCTTTCCAAGGCTTATATTTCTCATAATCAGAATATTCATTACCAGCTTTATTTTTATTTACACCATAAAAAACACTCTTTATAAAGTTAACAAGTGTAGATTTACCTGCTTCGTTTTCTCCATAAATCAAATTAATTCCATCTGAAAAGTCTAACACTTTATTTTCAATATTTCCAAAACCATTTATCTGAACTTTTTTTATTTTCATTATTTCACCTACTTCATCATTTGATATATCATGTCAATTATTTTAAAAGTTTCATGCTTTTCTTCTTCATTCATATCTTGCATTTCTTCTAAAATCTTTCTTGTAAATACTCCTTTTAAGTTTTCTTGATTTTTAATATTTTCAAAATCATAAGCAATAACTGTTTCATCTTTTATTTCACAAATATTTTTGGTAAGTCCATTTAAAACTTCAATAAGTTCATCAACATTAAAGTTTCGTGTTCCGTAAAAAACTATTTTATAGATATCATCTTCTAAATTTAAATCATCTATTACGTCAGAAAAATTTTTGTAATTTGTTAAATCAAATTCTATCTTTTTAAACTCTTTATACTCTAGCGGCACAAATTCTATCTCACATTTTTCTTTTGTTATCTCACCAATCACATATCCATGTTCCCCTGGTTCATCAAAGCCACAAGAAATCAAACTGCCAGGATAAATTATTCTGGAAACATCAACCTTTTTCTCATGAATATGCCCTAATGCAACATAATCAAATTTTTTAAGTTCCTTCTCTTTTATATCATGATATTTATGCTGTCCACCATTTAAAGTTCCATGAGTAACAAGCACATTTATTTTATTCTTATCTTCTATTTGAATCTCTTCAACAACTTCAGAATCCATTTCGTAATTTTCAAAACCAACGCCATATATATCCGCATCTTCTAAACTAATCATTCCATATTCACTTTTAAATATTGTCACATTATCTGGCCACGTAAAAGTTTCATAAGGAGAATTTTTTATAAAAGGATCATGATTTCCAGGTGATATAAAAATATTCACATCAGGAATTAACTGAAAATTTGAAACAATATATTCTAATGTTGCTCTTTCAATAAATTTCTGTTCAAATAAATCTCCTGAAATAAATAAGCAATCAACTTTTTCTTTTTTAGCCGTTTGTATAACATCTCTAAAAGCTTGCTTTTGCTCTATCCTTCTCTTTTTTATCAACTCTCTATCGCCTTTTAAAGATATCATTGGCATATCAAAATGTACATCTGCAATATGAATAAACTTCACTTCGTACCTCCTATATTGTATTAAAAAAAGTCATTCTAACTCTAAAAATTATACTAAATTCTTTTGTCGTTTAGAATGACATTTTTTATCAATTAATTATTACTATTTTTTCTTGTACCGTATAATTCCATAAATTTTTTATCTAATTCAGCATATAAATCGTAATCACCATTAGTAGAATCATCTGAATGATTAGCAGACGAACTATTAGTAAACGAATTATTTGTTCCTGTAATAATATCGTCTATTTCTTTGTTTCTATTTGTAAAGCTTGATGTTTCAACTCCAACATCAGATTTATTAAACCCAGCATCAACTTCAACATCTGCACCTCTACTAGCAGCAAAATCTGCAAACACGTCGTCATAATTCATAAGTTCGTAAGGATTGGTTACCACAAAAGTACCTCTTTGTGGCTCTGCAATATCTCTATGATTTAACTCAACCGATTTTGCAAAACTTGCAAGCGGATGAGGTCCACCAGGTTTTCTGTAATACCAGTATTTTTGTGCCTTTATAGGTTTCATTGCTTGTACAAAAATAATACATTCTTCAGTACTCATCTTTCTAAGTTCATCAGGTGTCATAAGTGCTCTTGCCATTGCTTGGTCTGAATAGCTTCTTCCACTAAATTTAGAATCTTTATCAGTACTTTTCGAAATACTATCTCTTGTTATTGTTTTCTCACCTAATTGCTTAGAAAAAGTTTCTAATGTTTTCTGGGCATTAGTTCCTAAAAATAAGTGTGTGCTACAGTTAGCCATAATATTTTCTGTTACTTTTTCATCATAGATTGCAATAAGCTGATCAATACTTTGTAAAATGATACTAATATTTATTCTATATGATCTACATGTACTAAGTATTTGTTCAAATCTTGGAATTCTTCCAATGTTTGCAAACTCATCAAGAATTAAGAATAATGGTGTTGGAAGCTTTCCACCTTTTGTATCAGCATATTCATAAAGTCTATCAAACATCTGTGAGAAGAATATGTTCATTAAAAAGTTATATGTATCGTTTGTTGCAGGTGTAATAAAGTATAAAACAGATTTTTCATTTACTAAGTCTTCAAACTCAATAGTGTTTGTGCTTGTAAGTGCAACAATTTCTTTAGAATCGAAAGCTTCAAGTTTGGCTGCAAGTGAAACCAAAATATTTGAAAATGTTTTCTCACTACCAAGACGAATTGTTTCAAATGCTTTTCTAGCTGGATCTTCAAAAGGCAAGGCCATAAATAAATTACGAAGATCTTCACCATCATTTTCTCCACCCAATCTAACTAAAGCTAAACAACTTGCAAGCGACCATTCTTCCTGAGGTCTTTTAAGAATTATATAATATATAACTGCTTTCAATAAAGCTTCAGAAGTTTGATCCCAAAATGGGTCATTCGATTTTGAATCTCCACCTTCTTTTTTAGATATTATTTTTACAATTGTATCAACATCTAAGGTGCTTCTGATATGTGCAAGTGGATTATATCCATCACTATACCTAGGCTCTGCCAAATTTATAACATGAACTTTATATCCTTTTTCTTTAAACATTCCTGCCGTTCTATCATAAAGTTCTCCTTTTGGATCGGTAAAAACATATGAACCCAAAAGTTGCATTGCGTTTGGAATAACGAATGATGCAGATTTACCAGCACCGGAACCACCAATTACTAAAATGTTACCATTTTTTCCAGCTGGTGGAGTTGGCAAAACTGGCAAGTATTTTTTTGCTGCTAATACCATTCCATTGTTTTTGCTTAAAACATTATATGCTTCAGCATCTGAACACCAATCAGCTGAGCCATATTCAATGTTTTCATATTCTTTTTTATTGGTTAATTTTAATAACATAATTACGCAAGCAATCAAATAAACTGCTCCGATATTTCTAAAAGATATCCAAAAATTTGAAGTGTTTCCATCAGAGAATGAAACTTTCATATTTTCCGGAAACTCTCCAACATGTGTAATAAAAGCACTAAATACACTATCACCACTTTGTGTTCCTAATGGCGAAACTTCATATTCCGCTCTAGACCATCCAGCTGAGAGAAAAGTGCATAAGCAAACGCCTATAATTAATAGTGCGATGACTGCCGACTTTATCTTATTCCATAGACCGCTCAAAAGAATTTCCTCCTTTGTATAATAAATTTATCTTTCAATATCTGTTTCTTTATTAATTTGCAAATCCTCATTAGATATAACAGCTTGCTCAATGACATTAATTTTTTCATCATTTTGCTCAAATGAAATAGCGCCAAGTTTTAAAGTTTTTGATTTTTCAAACACTGCTTTAACAATCATATTATCCCTAATATTTTCTAAAGGTTTGCTCCAGCCAATAAATTTTTCGCCCATTTTTTTGGGAGTATCTCCAACAAAAACAGCCGTTTCTCCCTCATTAACAAGTGTTTTATAAAGCTCTGTTCCATCATAATTTAAAAATATTACTATATATTCCATTTTTATATCCTCCCTATTCTTCAACTACTTGCAAAGCAATATATGATTTGTGTGGCAACAATTTTACTCTTGCCCTGACCATATTAGCAGCGTCGTCATAAAACAATACTGGCTTAACTTCATCCGCTATTTCAGGATCAATAATTGAGATAGGTCTTTTAAAGTTTGGAGTATATTTTATGTCGTCATATTCACTAGGCTTTTCACTATATAAAGTGGTATATTTTATTTTAGCTGAATTTTTAGAAACATATAATTTATCTTCTCTTAAAACAGCTATGTTTATCCTAGCTTTTCCGTCACCAAGAGTTACTAAAACTATATCAACATCGCCAAGAGTTCCAGTCAAGTCATTAATAAAATAGGTCCTTTTTAAACCATCTCCATTGTCTTGCATTGCACAATCCAACTTTTGAAGAGTACGATAGCGACTATCGCCTTCAGCTTCGTTTATCATAAACGCAAGTGTGCAACTTTCATTTGAATCTAATATTGAAAAATTTCTAGTACCCTGTAATCCCATAAAAATTACTCCTTTTCTTTTGTTATATTCTTTCTAGCTTCAAATTTTGAAACAGTTCCAAGCTTTTCAAACAACAAAACTTCACTTTCTGTTGGATGTGGTGGAACCATAATTTGAACATTTAAAAGTAAATCTCCTCTACCACCTTGACCATTCCAAAACCCGGCTCCTGCGACTCTAAGTTTCTCGCCAGATTGCACTGACGTTGGAACATTTATCAAAATATCTGAATCTATACCTTTTACTTGAACTTTGCAACCCAAAACTGCTTCCCAAGGAGAAAGATTTAAATCCATGTAAATGTCTGAACCATTTAGCTCATAAATATTATCTTTCATAATCATTGTTTTGATGTATAAATCTCCACTATCACCACCATTTTTCCCAGGTTTACCTTGACCAGCAATTCTAATTTTTTCGTTATTTCTAATTCCTTTCGGCACTTTTAAGGAAATGCTTTTCATTTTTCCATCAACAGTTCTAAAAGCCAATTTCTTTTCAGTACCGAAAAAAGCTTCTTTTAATGTTATATCTATTTGTGATTCTAAATCTTCACCAACAGTTGGAAGATTTTTATTCGTCATTTTTTTGTTTGATATATTAACATCTTTTTTCCCAAACATCATTTCAAACATTTCTGAAAATCCGTCAGTGTTTAGCTTTTGCTTTGTATCTTCAATAGTGTCTTTCACACGATAGAAACTATGAATTCTATCATATTTCTTTTTAGAAGCTTCATCACCTAAAACTTGATAAGCTTCATTTACATCTTTAAATTTTTCGCCCGCAACCGCATTACCAGGATTTATATCAGGATGATACTTTTTAGCAAGTTTTCTATAAGCATTTTTTATTTCATCCTCTGTAACAC
>CAZTCE010000089.1:0-5109 GCA_964612205.1 uncultured Eubacteriales bacterium
TAAATCCCGCTAATGTTTTTATAAATTTAGGACATTTTCAAAAATTATTGACACATAATTTTTTCAAAATATCCTTCAAAATATCCTTCAAAATATCCTTCAAAATATCCTTCAAACAAAAATATCCTTCAAACAAAAATTTATGTATTGACTTTTTTCTTTTGTTATAGTAAAATTTTTGTGTTTTGTTTTTTTATTGCCTTTGTGGTATTTTTCTCAAAGGCACACCATTCTAACAAGTTCAAGGAGGACTAACGCTTATGGTAATCAACAATGAATCTTCTCGTTTGGATGCAATCAAACTGAAATACTCTTTCTTCGCGGTCAAATGTGAGTGCTGTGGCAAAGAGTTCAAACGTATGAAGATGTGGCAATTTAAACGATATGGAATCAATAAAACAATTCATAAGCATTTCTATTGCCAAAATTGTATGCACTCTGCTAAAGATGTTCTACATGAAATTGATACCGATGAATCTCCTTTTGGTATTGCTTTTGTCGATTCTTTCGTTATTACTAAGAAAGATTTCACAAGAATCTACCGTGCAAGAGATAACTACGGTAAATCAGCCAATAACAATTCTATCAAAAAATTTGGCTAACTAGCTAAATTCAAATAAAAAGTCTGCTATCTTACTAATGGCAGACTTTTTATAATATAAAAAACTTTACAAAAATATTTACAAGACATGAAAAATATAATAAAATAATGGATGTCGAAATAGAAAAGTTTAAGCACGGAGTGGTGCCGAAGTGGTCATAACGGTGCTGACTCGAAATCAGTTGGTGGCTTACGCTGCACGTGGGTTCGAATCCCACCCACTCCGCCAAATGTTTTCTTTTCATTCGAAAAGTTTTTAAAATTCAGCAAACAAAAAATCTCTGGTTTTTATAAGCCAGAGATTTTAATTTTATTTTTTCTTTTTCAATATGTTTATTCCATCTAAAACTGTTTCAGATTTTAATATTACCCCAAGACTTAGGTAAACTAAAACACCGATTACGACTGAAACGCCTAGAGATAATATTAAATTCATTTCAATATAATTTGAAATTACATATATCACTACTCCCATAAAACCAGCAGAAATTAAAGCTTTTGCTACTTCTCTAAATGTATTTTTATCAATAAGCCTGTTTACCTTTTTTTCAATTCTCCAAAGCATTATAATTGCCGTTAATATTGAAGTTATTGATGCAGCTAAAGGTAATCCTGTATAACCAATTGTTTTTACAAACAGGATACTAAAAATAACATTTAAAATTATAGCAACCGCACTTGTATACATAGGAGTTTTAGCGTCTTGTTTCGCATAAAAAGCTTTATTTAAAATTTCCATTAACCCATATCCTAACATTCCGATTGCATAGCACATAAGAGCAGATGAGGTAAGCATTGTTGAATTGGCAGTAAATTCTCCTCTTTCATAAATTAATCTGATAACATCTGAACTAAGCACAGCAATTCCAACCGACATAGGAATTATAAAAAATATCGAAATTTTAATTGCTTTTTTTACTATTTCTCTAAATTCATCTTCTTGATTATCAGCACTCAATTTTGAAAGCTCTGGAAAAATTATATTTGATAGCGTATAAGAAAAAACTCCAACAACAATTAAATATAATGTATATGCATATTCGATTGCTGAAACTGCTTGCCCATCTTCTAATCCAGAAGCTAATCTCAAATTTATTATATTATTAATCGGCTGTACCCATGAACTTATAAGAATCGGCAATGCAAGTTTAACAACTTTTTTTAAGCCTTCATCTTTAAAGTTTATTTTAAAACTATATTTAAAACCTTTCTTTATTGCGCTTGGAAGTTGTACTAATATTTGAGTTCCCCAACCAATCAGCATTGCAATACTTGCACCTTTAACACCAAATTTATCGTTAAAAATCATTAAATATAAAATTAAAATTCCATTAGAAACAATACTTATTATTGCTGGAATATTAAACTCATCCATCGATTGGAGAAAACCAACAAAAACGTAGGCAACTGCGGTAAAAAGCATTACTGGAAACAAAATTTTGCTAAGCTCTATTGTTAAATTCATCGTTGTAATGTCCAGATCTGGCGCAATCAATTTTACAATCGGCCCTGCAAAAATAATTCCCAAAACAGATAATACTAAAGAAATTAAAATTATTACATTCAAAAAATTATTTGCAAATGCTATGGCACTTTCTTTTCCCTTCTTTTGCATATATTCATTAAACACCGGAATAAATGTTGAAGATATTGCAGCACCTAAGGTTATATCCAAAAGTTGTAAAGGAATTCTTGAAGCTGTAAAAAATGCTGTTGCCTCAAAACCAGTTCCATAAAAATTTGCAAAAACCATATTTCTAACAAGTCCTAAGACTTTTGCCAAAAACATGGCAATAAACATAAATGAAAAAGTTTTTATAATATTTTTTTTCATCTCCACGCTCCCATAACCAGCATATACACTATTATAAGTAAAACACCTGGAATTCCTAACAAAGCTGTAATAATAATAGAAATAATGTTAACTGGCAAACCTAATCCAAGTATATTTAAAATTATAAATACTGTACCACCAATAAGTGAATTAATTATTATAGTTGAAATTCTTTTGACAGATTTCAACATTGCAGTAATAATCACTATTGAAATAAAGAAAAGTATTGCGTATGTAGAAATTACATCGATAGATATCATATCTTCGCCCCTTTTAAGCTCGTAAATAAATTACTTGCTCGAATTATTTTTATTGCAATTTATTATTCTTCATATTCAAATTCCCAATCGAAAATCTTAACAAGATCTCCTTCTTTGATTCCTCTTCTTCTAAGTTCAGCATCAACGCCAATCTTTTTAAGCATCAAATGAAAATATCCAAGCGATTCATAATCAGAAAAATTAATTCTTCTCATAAGAGTTTCAATTTCTTTACCTTCAACAATAAAATATTTTCCTTCTTTTCTTATAGACCAACCTTCTTCTTCTTCCATTGTATAATAAGCTGTTTTGTCTACTTCTTCTAATTCTTCCTTCGGAATCGTTTTTAAAAGCTCAGAAATTCTATAAAACAACTCTTTTAAGCCTTCACCCGTTACAGCAGAAATTTTATATATCTCATAACCTTTTTCTTTAGCAAGAGTCTCTAATCTTTTAAAATTCTCATCATCTTGCAAAACATCAATTTTATTAGCAGCAATTATTTGCATTTTGTTTGACAATTTTTTGCTATAACTATCAAGCTCTTTATTTATAATATTAAAATCTTCAATTGGATCTCTGCCCTCTGTGCCGGCAACATCTATGACATGAAGCAAAAGTCTAGTTCTTTCTACATGCCTTAAAAATTTAAGTCCAAGCCCAACACCTTCACTAGCACCTTCTATTAATCCTGGAATATCAGCCATTACAAATGTTTCACCATTATCTAATTTTACAACTCCAAGGTTAGGCTCAATTGTAGTAAAATGATAATCAGCAATTTTAGGTGTTGCAGTAGTCATTCGAGAAAGCAAAGTCGATTTACCAACATTTGGAAAACCTAATAATCCAACATCCGCAATTAACTTCAACTCTAATATAACTGTCTTTTCGATACCAGGCTCACCTGTTTCGGCAAAATTAGGAATTTGTCTTGTTGCAGTTGCAAAATGAACATTGCCTTTTCCACCATTCCCGCCTTTTAAAACGCATTCAACTTGACCTACTTCAGACAAATCTGCAATAACCTTACCTGTTTCTTCATCTTTAATAACAGTTCCTTGTGGCACTTTAATATAAAGGTCTTCACCTTTTTTTCCATTACATCTATTACCACTGCCACCTTGACCATCTTTAGCTAAATATTTTTTCTTATATTTAAAATCTATTAATGTATTAAGTCCTAAATCCACCTGAAAATATACACTTCCGCCTTTTCCACCATCGCCACCATCAGGTCCGCCATTGGCTACATATTTTTCTCTTCTGAAAGTGATAGCACCATTTCCGCCCTTTCCAGAACCTATTACAATTTTTGCATAATCTATAAACATGTTTTACCTCCAAACATTACTTACTCTTCTAACAATAAAACTTTAATTTTCGATTTGGAAAATGTTGATTCCACTTCGATATTATGAAGAAATAGTTATTCGCCACTGTTTCTAATAACTCTCTTAACTCTTTATCGGATATTTTACTATTACTGTTTGCTAAAATACAACCTCCACTTTTGGTAAGCCATACTTTTGTGGAATTTGCTACTGGCATACCTTTCGATATGTGTACATGAATCGATTCATCATTTTCGTTTGACCAAAAATATATTTTGTATCCGAAAAAACTCAAATATGCTAGGTAATATTAATTTCCCCTTCACGTGCCCATCTATAAAAAGATGGTGCACTACGCTCAACAACCGTTTTAAATATATCAATTTCTTCATCAGTATATTTACCTTCTCGGTATAATATCTTATACTGTCAAAACCTTCTAGCGTTGGCCTCCCAAAATGAATTTGTATTGTTTCTTCGCCATTTTCATTTATTATGATATCAGAAAAAACGACTTCTGTTCCATCCGAATATTTACAATATGGATGCATAAACATTCCCACTCCTTCCTTCATAATAATGCTAGTATATCACACTTTTTCTATAATTACTATACATATAAGCCAAAAAATTATGTAGAGTAACTTTATTTTTCCCTTATATGTTCCAATGATTTCTTCAAAATCTCTCTAATATGGTCATCGTCAAGTGCATAATAAACAGTTTTACCATCTTTCCTTGACTTTACCAATTTAGCAAGTTTCAACGCTTTTAGCTGATGTGAAATTGCTGAACGAGTCATATTTAGAAAATAAGATAAATCCGAAACACAAAACTCATCAAATTGCAAAGCTGCCAAAAGTTGAAGCCTTGTGCTATCTCCCATTATTTTAAAGAAATCCGAAAGATCACTTATATCGCCATATTCAGGCATTTTTTTTCTAACAGTATTAACCAACTTTAAATTTTGTGGCTCACAATCACAACGATTTTCAATCATATATATCACTCCAAGACTATTTTTGATTATTGCATTTTTATTATACTTTTTAATTTATTTAATTGCAAATACTTGACAGT
>CAZTCE010000090.1:0-5006 GCA_964612205.1 uncultured Eubacteriales bacterium
TCTTTTTTAATTTTTGACTTCAATATAATTTTTAGTCTTTGACAATTCCTTTTTACATCTCCCAAGAAATATGAAACACAAAATCCACATATCGCAATGAAAATAGATAAAGCACTAGCGAAATTAAAGCCTAATGCACAGGTTTCATTTAACACACTAGGTATTATTGCTAAAAACAATCCAAAAATTATAGAAAAAGTAAGAGTGTAATGTTCTTTAATTATCTTGTTAACAACAAAAGAAATGCCTAAAACACCTAATGCTAAGCCAAAAGCAGCTGGAATCAAAACAGAAAAATCTAATGTTGCCATTGAACTAACATAAATTTCATATAAACCTAGCGAAGACAATATAACTGCACTATCAACTCCTGGCACTATTGAAGATGCAGCTACCGCAACCCCTAAAGTAATTGATTGAAATAAATTAGGATCGGTTATTTTAGCAAATACATCTCCGCTAAAAAACAAAAGTGCCAAACCAGCTATTGCAGAAACAGCCATTATAAAATAATGCTTTTTCTCAATACCTTCTTTTTTTACCTCTTTATAGAAAAGTGGTATTGTGCCAAGTATCAATCCAAGAAATGCAAATCTAGTATACATTTCGTAATTATTTAGCAAATAATTTACAACTTTACTAAATAGCAAAACACCTACTCCAAAGCCCGCAAATAAAGGAATTAAGAAAATAATATTTTTCTTAAAATCTTTAAATAATGTTCCCATTGCATGAATTGTTGCTTGGTACAATCCAAAAATAACTAATAAAACACTACCACTAAGTCCTGGTGCAATTCCGCCTATTCCAACGATTATACCTTTTAAGAAGTTAAGCATTTCTTTCCTCCGTATTTTTTAATACATTCCTTCCATTCCGCCTGGTACACCACCGTGTTCTCCACAGTTGCAACCTTCTTTTTCTTTCTTATCTGCAACTAAACTTTCAGTTGTTAGAACCATTGAAGCAATACTTGCAGCATTTTGAAGTGCACTTCTTGTAACCTTAGTAGGGTCAATGATACCTTCTTTTTTCATATCTACATATTTTTCATTTAAAGCATCAAAGCCTATGCCAATTTCACTATTCATTACTTTATCTAATATGATACTTCCTTCAAGTCCAGCATTAAATGCAATTTGTTTAATTGGTTCTTCTAAAGATTTAAGAACTGTTTTAACACCTGTTTTTTCATCTCCTTCTGTTTCATCAAGAAGTTTTTGAACAGCTGGGATAGCATTTACATAGGCTGTTCCACCACCCGCAACAATTCCTTCTTCTACCGCAGCTTTTGTAGCAGATAACGCATCTTCAATTCTTAATTTTTTTTCTTTCATTTCAACCTCAGTTGCAGCACCAACCTCGATTACAGCAACTCCACCTGCAAGTTTTGCAAGTCTTTCTTGAAGTTTTTCTTTGTCATATTCAGATTCTGTTCTTTCAAGTTCACTTCTAATTTGTCTAACTCTATCAGCTAGTGCTTCTTTGTTGCCAGCACCATCAACAATTATTGTTGTGTCTTTTTGAACTTTCACTTGTCTTGCTCTACCCAATTGCTCTAATGTGACTTCTTTTAAATCAAGACCAAGCTCATCTGTTATAACTTCGCCACCTGTTAAAATTGCAATATCTCTAAGCATTTCTTTTCTCTTGTCGCCAAAACCTGGTGCTTTAACAGCTGTACAGCTAAATGTTCCTCTTAATTTATTTAACACTAAAGTTGTTAGAGCATCGCCTTCAACATCGTCAGCAATTATAACAAACTTTTTGCCTTGTTGAACAATTTGTTCTAATATTGGTAAAATTTCTTGAATATTAGAAATCTTTTTATCTGTAATTAGGATATATGGGTCATCCATAATAGCTTCCATTTTGTCTGTATCAGTTACCATATATGGAGAAATATAACCTTTGTCGAACTGCATTCCTTCAACAACACTTAAATTTGTGCCCATTGTTTTTGATTCTTCAATAGTTATAACACCATCATTTGAAACCTTTTCCATAGCATCAGCAATAAGTCCACCAATCATATCATCGTTTGCCGAAATTGATGCAACCCTTGCAATATCTGCTTTTCCATTAACTTTAGTGCTGTTTTTCTTAATTTCTTCAACAGCAACATCTATTGCTTTACTCATTCCTCTTCTCATAACCATAGGATTTGCACCGGCAGCAACATTTTTTATTCCTTCATGAATCATAGCTTGTGCTAAAACAGTTGCTGTTGTTGTTCCATCACCTGCAACATCATTAGTTTTTGTTGAAACTTCTTTTACAAGTTGTGCACCCATATTTTCAAATGGGTCATCAAGTTCAATTTCTTTAGCGATTGTAACACCATCATTTGTGATTAGTGGCGCACCATATTTTTTATCTAAAACAACATTTCTTCCTTTTGGTCCAAGGGTTACTTTAACTGTGTTAGCAAGTTGGTTAACACCTTTTTCCAAAGCTTTTCTTGCATCTTCACCATATAAAATTTCTTTACTCATAAAAATCATCCTTTCATATTAACGAAATTACAAAACTATTTTATTCGATTACTGCCAAAATATCATTTTGGCCAATTATTATATATTCTTTTCCTTCGTATTTTATTTCAGTGCCTGCATATTTAGTGAAGACAACTTTATCTCCAACATTAACACACATCGTCACTTCCTTTCCATCTATCTTTCCGCCAGGACCAACAGCAATTACTTCTGCAATTTGTGGTTTTTCTTTTGCTGAACCGGCTAAAACTATTCCACTTTTGGTAGTTTCTTCTGCTTCTATCATTTTTAATACTACTCTATCCATTAATGGTTTAATCATAAATAAGACCTCCTACTTAGAATTAGCACTCTTTATTTATGAGTGCTAATTCAATATATAAAATTCTATGTTAAAAGTCAATAGTATATTAATAAAATTCACAATAAATTCATTGACAAAATTCGAGTAACAATATTTTATCTATCTATTCTTCTATCTATTCTTCTACTTGTAAATGCTTATTTTTCGTGATATACTGCATTATTATAACTTAAAGAAAGGATGATAGAAATGTCATTTGATGGAATTACAACAAGTGCCATTGTAAATGAATTAAACCAAACATTAATCAATAGTAGAATTGAAAAAATATATGTCCCAAATAAAAATGAAATAATATTTTCATTTCACACACAAGATAGAAAAAATCACAAATTATTAATATCAATTGATGCAAATAATTCTCGTCTACACCTAACAACACAAAGTCGCGAGAATCCTGCTACCGCCCCACAATTTTGCATGATACTTAGAAAATATTTACAAAGCGGAAAAATCGTTGATGTAAAACAAATTGGCCTTGATAGAATAATTGTTTTCACGATTGAAAACATAAATGATTTCGGCGATTTTGTAAGAAAACAATTTATAATTGAACTTATGGGAAAATATAGTAATGCAATTTTAATAGATGAAAACAAGAAAATTTTAGATTCTATGAGACATGTTACAAATATCATGAGCTCTGTGCGTGAAGTGTTACCGGGTAAGGTTTATCAAGAGCCTTCAACATTAGGGAAAATTAATTTTTTTGAAATAACTTCTAAACAATTTATAGAATTGCTTAATACCGATTCAAATTTAACTAATACCCTTATGGAGAAGTTTATAGGTTTTAGCAAGACATTTGCGACATACCTTTGCAATACCGCAAATATTTCACTTGAGATTTCTTCAAAAGATATTCCAAGCGAAAAAAAATTAGAAATTTATAATTTGATTTTAGATATTTCAATGCATATTAAATCAAACGAAATAAGCTTTCAAGCAACCGAAAATCAAAAGGACTATTACATACTACCACGCACATCAAAAAACGAAGCAACCGCATTATCATCATTTTTAGATGAATTTTATGCTACAAAAGAAAAAAGCTCTATCTTAAAAAATGCAAAAAACAATTTAGAAAGAGAAATTAACACAAATTTATCTAAATTAAAAAAGAAATTAGCACAAGCAGAAGATATTTTAAAAGACGAGCCAAACCTTGAAAAATTTAGACAATATGGAGAATTAATTAGTGCCAACATCTACAAAATGCAACTTGGAATGGATAAATTAATAACAGAAAATTTTTATAACAATTGTGAACTAATAGAAATACCACTTCAAGTAAATCTATCGCCTTCAAGGAACGCACAAAATTATTTTAAGAAATACACGAAACTAAAAAATTCTATACTACATGCTAATGAACATAAAGCTTCGTATGAAAAAGACATTTCATATCTTGAATCAGTTTTATATAACATCTCAGAAGCCACTAATTTAAATGAATTAGACGATATAAAAGACGAATTAATCACTGCCAGCATAATAAAAAAGCCCGGCAAACGCTTTAAAAGACGTGAATCCCCTTCTGAACCTATCAAATATGAAAAAGACGGAATTGAAATTCTAGTTGGCAGAAACAACATACAAAACGATAAACTAACATTCAAAATCGCAAAAAAAACAGATACATGGCTACATACCAAAAACATCCACGGAAGCCACGTCATAATTAGAAACAGCATAGTTTCCGACGAAATCCTTTATTACGCCGCACAACTTGCAGTTAAACATAGCCAAGCCAAAAATTCAGAAAAAGTCGAAGTCGACTATACCCTAGCCAAATACGTACACAAAGAATCAGGTTCAAAACCCGGCATGGTCGTATACACAGACTACAAAACAATAATCGTCTAACGCTTGAAAGCACTAACTTTTTTCACAAAATGCCACGGGGACGGACTTCGTGGCATTTTACGTTTTATAGCTTATATCATACGCATATTAGCTTCAAATTAGCAATCAAAATTTTAAAAGCAAACTATATCATAATACTTCATTGAGTCAAAAACAAACAAATGTTTCACGTGAAACATTTGTCTATTTTTGCTTATTTTCTGCATATTTCCAGCTACAATTTTTAAAATATATGTAATTTTAAATTAAAAATTGCTTATTATTTTTCTATTGTATGAAGA
>CAZTCE010000091.1:0-4968 GCA_964612205.1 uncultured Eubacteriales bacterium
TAACTTATGTATTGACTTACTTTTATTCCAATTCTATCTCCAAAAATAAATTTCAAAATGATTCTTAAAATTCTTCCGCCGTCTAACGGATAAATCGGCAATATATTAAAAGAAAATATGCAAGTATTAATTATAAAATATAGTTTGTTATTATATAGTAATGCAAATATCATACTAGCAATTGGACCAGCAAGACTCACAAAAAGTTCTTTTCTATTTGAAATTTTTCCTTTATATTTTGCATTAACACCGATTGGCATCAAAGAAATTTCTTGAATATCCACATCTAAAATAATTGCCATAATCATATGCGAAAGTTCATGCATTAATATGAATAAATAAAACATAACAAATAATTTTAGATTCCCGAAAAAATAATTGTATAACAAAATCATAAAAAGCGAGATATAAACTTTTACAATCATCTATATTTCCTCTAAAATATCTAGTGGATTTACAAATCTATCTTCACATCTTATTTCAAAATGCAAATGTGGACCCGTTGCATTTCCAGTCATTCCAACCTTTCCAATAACATCACCTTGCTCCACTTTTTGTCCTTCAGTAACATCTATTTTTGAGCAATGTGCATATACAGTAACTAGTTTCCCATTTTCAACCATAATGCAATTTCCATACGTAGAAAAAGCTTTTGCCATAATAACTGTTCCGTCATGTGCAACCCTTATGTCCGTACCACTTTCAATTGCAATATCAACACCAGTGTGATAACTGCTCACTAATTCACTTGTGCTTTCCCTAGCACCAAATCCAGATGAAATAACACCTTTGACAGGAACAATCAAATTGAAATTTTCTTTTATATACTTAGCATCTCCTGATATTCCATCAAGTTCATCAAAAGCCACTTGCCCTAAGAGTTCCCCAGATATTTCTCCTGAGTTTTCTCCAGAAACATCGCCCGAATACTCACTTGCCCCAACAAATCCAAATAACGTTTTATTCGACTCGAATTTATTTTTTATAAATGCATAAAGAGTTGTAATTGAGTACTCACCCGTAAGATTTTCCTTAATCCAATTTTCAACTTCAGCGATCTCAAAATATTTTGTAGTAAATGCTCCTATTATTAATGCAATAGACACAATAACCTTATTCAAGAAAAAATTTAATAAAATAAAACTTTTTGAAACTTCCTGATTAACCTCAACGTGCTGATAATCATTTCTTAAACTTCTTCGATAACTAGTTCTATCAATTGTTCTTTCCATCATATCGCCTCCTAGTTAATCTATATGCTTGACCACGATTTTTATTACAAAAGATACTTTCAAGTGATTTATAAAATAGTTGAAATACAAAAACATACAATAACAAATAAAGCAATAACATAGCAAACTTCAAACTTAAACTGCTTTATCTTTTTCAAAGTTTCCACTTCCGAATCATTATTCATTTGAATTTTCAAAGCATACTCACTAATAATATTTTCTGCTTCTTCCAATATTATTTCGTTAGTCTTTTGTTCAAGTTTGGCCGAAGGTTCTTTATCATTCGTTTTTAAAATAAAAATGGCTTCATCAATTAAATTCGATGGAATATCTTTTACGCATATAACTTTTTTGCCCATATGCATTACCATGTTCCAATCCTCCTACTCAAAAATTGGTTTTATATTTACATCATCTTGTAAAACTTCGAAATGTAAATGATTTCCCTCATCACGCTCTATTCCAACTGGTCTAGCAATCTTTGCAATCACATCACCCTGTTTTACTTCATCTCCAACTTTAACGAAATTACTATCCGACACACATGAATATCTGCTAGTTAAACCATTACCATGTTCAATTACAATTGAAACACCAAACTCATTATCCTCATAAATTTTTTGTATAATTCCATCAGCCCCAGCTTTTACATCAGCTCCGATATCAGCTAAATAATCAATTCCTAAATGAATCCCCCACTCATCTAAAGTTTTTAAATAAACCACTTTATCAGCGGAATAATCAAGACTAACTGTTCCATTCACTGGCTTTATAAATTTAACCTTTTTATTAGGTTTGGTTGATGCTTCAACCACTTCATTTTTAGTAGCTACTTCCTCTATAACCTCATCATTTTTAATTACTTCATTATTTGCCTTTATTTCCTCCTTTATTTCAGAAATATTCTCATCTTCATTTTTATCTAATTCATTATTCGAATTAATCTCAAGTTTATCAAGTTCTTTTATTAAATTTTGTGCAACCTTTTTCTGTGTTTCAGTCAACGCAGGATTATAAACAATCTCATTACTTTCTTTTTCTTCTTTTTTATTTCTGTTTTTCTGAAAACCATAAGCCGACAAAGTTATCCCAAGTGAAACTATTCCAAGCATAATTACTGATGTCAGCAAAATAGTTTTATCCTTACGTTTTTTAGTATATCTCATTCTTTTATTTACCATAAAAAACACCTCCATATCTCTATGAAGGTATTATTAACCATTTTTTGAAAAATATACAATTAAATTTTGGAAACAGTCACTCCGCTATAATAATGCTTAATTATATCAACATAACTTGCACCATCCTTTGCCATTTTATTCGCTCCATCTTGACTCATTCCAACACCATGACCATATCCAATAGTGCTAAATATAATAGAATCGCCACTTTCCATAAGCTTAAAATTCGTTGATTTAATTCCAATTAAACTTCTAAGAGTGGTTGCCTCAATATTTGTTCCAGCAATTTCAAGACTCCCTACTCTACCACTTTCTGTATAATCTTTAATAACAATTTTAGAATCTGTCGTATAATTAGGAATTATACTAGCTATCAAATTTTTAAATTCTTCTTTTGAAAAAATCTTATTTTCCTCTCGCAGATTCTCCTCATTTCCACTAACACTAAGCAGATACGGCATTTCTTGTTTTGACCAAAGATATTTTACATTCTCCGTTTTTCCGCCACTATTGGCATGGAAAAATGCATTAATTATTTTCCCTTCATATTTTATAACCTCACCGGAAGTACTATTCACAGCCGTTTCAAGTTTTGCCCACTTAGAATTTTCCTCCTCGTCATTCCAAGAAGTAAATGCATATTCCTTTGTTTGGTATGCTTGACAACAATTTATATCATCACACATATCTGCACCATTTTCATGTTTGACTTCAGCATATTTCAATTTATATAAAGTATATGTTCTGGCAACAACTGCTTGTGCTTTTAAAGCTTCCAATTCGTAGGTAATCGGCATTTCACCAATTAATACGCCCTTTATATAATCTTCAAAATTCATTTCAACGACACTATTCGTTTCAGAAAGCAGTAGCTTAATTTTATCATCTACCGAAAAAATCATTTCGTCACCGCTAGAGATTTTTTTTAGCTCAGCATCTGAAAAATCGCCATTTATAATTGTCGGCATAAAAAAGCAAATTACCATATATAACAAAAACAAAACAATTGCTCCCCAAAATTTAATATTCTTATTTAACATTGTTGCTCCTCCTCATACTTATATCTATGAGGACAAACAAAAAAATATGCCCGCTAAAAAGCGGACATACTAAATTTCAAAATTACTATTTGATAGCAGCTACAACTTCGCTGAAAGCTTTAGGATCATTTACTGCCATTTCCGCAAGCATTTTTCTGTTAATGTTAATGTTTGCTTTCTTCATTCCATTTATTAAAGTGCTGTAATTGATTCCATTTGCTCTAGCAGCAGCATTAATTCTGGCAATCCATAATCTTCTAAAATCTCTTTTCTTTAATTTTCTACCAACATAAGCATATTGACCAGATTTCATAACAGCTTGTTTAGCCATTCTAAATCTAATGCTTTTTGCTCCATAATAACCTTTAGCTAATTTCAAAACTTTTTTATGTTTTTTTCTTGTAATTTTACCTGTTTTTACTCTTGACATTATTTT
This sequence comes from uncultured Eubacteriales bacterium, assembly GCA_964612205.1. Taxonomy (GTDB): domain Bacteria; phylum Bacillota; class Clostridia; order TANB77; family UBA1234; genus UBA1234. The sequence goes on from CAZTCE010000091.1 coordinate 3,890, forward strand.
TCTCCCCTTTCACTCTTACTTTGTTCCATAAGGTAACATTCTCTTAACTGTTGCTTCCATTGTCTTATCAACTGTTGTTGGTTTTCTTAAATGAGCTTTTCTCTTAGTTGTTTTAACATTTAATAAATGTCTTCTGTTCATTTTACTTCTTTTTAATTTTCCTGTTCCTGTTAAGCTAACTCTTTTTGCAGTAGCTCTATGTGTTTTCATTTTAGGCATATTAAAAACTCCCTTCTATTTTACATTCTTTGGATTGATCATTAACATCATGCTTCTGCCTTCAAGCTTAGGCTCTTTGTCAATAGTACCAACCTCTTCTAATGCCTCAGCAAATTTTTTAAGTACATTTGAACCAAACGTTGTGTTGTTAAGTTCTCTGCCTTTAAATCTGATTGTAGCTTTTACCTTGTCGCCATCTTCTAAAAACTTTCTAGCATTTTTAGCCTTAAATTCAAAATCGTGTGTGTCAATTGTTGAAGAAAGCCTTATTTCTTTTACATCAGCAACTTTTTGTTTTTTCCTTGACTCTTTTTCTTTTCTAGCTTGCTCATATTTATATTTTCCATAATTCATAATTTTGCAAACTTTAGGTTCTGTGCCAGAAGCAACTTCAACCAAATCCAAATCTCTTTCTTCTGCAATTTTTAAAGCTTCATCCAACGACATAACACCAAGTTGCATTCCGCTTTCGTCGATGACCTTAACCTCTTTTGCTACGATTTCTTCATTAATAGATAGTTCCTGTTTGATAAAAACCCCTCCTTAAAAATAAAAATGACTTAAGCTCAAGCTCAAGTCACCACTTATAAAATACAAGCATAATAATAAACTTAAATATCTTATTTCTTAACCGATAGTCACTATAAAGCGTGCTACGGTGAGAAGTGGATGACTTCTTCTTGACAAACGATATTTTAGCACCTTTTATTAACTTTGTCAACAGTTTTTGTAACAAAATATTCCATCTATATTTATTTGTAAAAAAACGCCATCGTCTTTCTACATTTTTCAACAGTTTCACAGTAAATACAATTTACTATTTTTAACATTGTTTTTCATAATTTTTTCATATATAATAC
>CAZTCE010000092.1:0-4962 GCA_964612205.1 uncultured Eubacteriales bacterium
ATTTTACTGATAAAAAATGCGAAGATAGGATGATTCACACAGTTTTAGAAATAAAAATGAAACCTATAATTATGCAAAAGTTTTTTGAAAAGATTTTTACTTTTGAAATTCACGAAGATGTTATTTTGAATAGTTTAAATATGGGAGAAGATAATGAATTTTAGAATTAATGATAAAAGTGGAAGTTCAATTTTAACTACACCAATTATTATAGCTATTGGAATGTTGTTTGTAATGATTTTAGTGTTAACAACTGTTGAAGTGATTATTCCATATTTATGGTATGAAAAGCTCTCTAGTAGTTGCATAAAATACCTTTTTATTATGGAAGAGTTTGGATATTTAACAAGTAAAGAAGCCAATGTTTTAAAAGCTGATTTGGAAAGTCAAGGATTTGATGTTGATAAAATAACGCTGAGATATACAAATAATAAAGTGAAATATGGAGAACCAATTTTTTTGGAAGTTGGATATAAATATAATATGCAACTTCCAATAGTTGGTGAACGAATTATAGAAATGAATGTCGAAAGAAATTCGATATCAAAAAGGTGATTACCAATGGTATTTTTCGTTATTTAATATTTTAAATGAGCGGAAAATTTGCTCAGTTAAAAATAAGCGAATAAGTTGATGTGGAAATGTTAGTTTTGAAAAAGAAAATACAAAGTTGCTGTTAGCAACTAATTCACGTGAAATACCAGTTGTTCCGCCTATTATAAAATCTATTGTGCCAAAGCCTTTAACTTGAATGTCCTGAATTTTGCTTGCAAATTCTTCTGATGTTAATTGCTTGCCAGTTAAGTCTAAGGAAATAACGTAATCTTGTGGTTTGATATGTTTCATAATTTTTTCTGCCTCTAATGATTGAATGTGTGAAATTTCTTTCTCTGAAGGAGAGTCAGGTATTGCTTCATCGGGTAGTTCTATGATGTTTATGTTTGCATATTTACTAATTCTTTTTAGATATTCATTTACACCATCAAGTAGATATTTTTCTTTTAGTTTTCCGCAAACATATAATTTTAATGTTCATGATAAAATTCCTTTCATAAATGAATTTTTGTATAAAAGTTGAAATGTTTTAGCTTTAAACAACTAAAACATTATCAATAGAATCTCTATTTGCAACAGAAAGATTTAGCTTTTCGGGCATACATCCAAACTCATTAACAACAGTTTGGTAAGCAAGTTCAGGAAAATTATTTTCTTTGCTAAGATGACCTAAAATTATATTGTTTGTACCTGTTTCTTCATAAAGTTTTTTGATTACTTTACTTGCCATTTCATTAGACAGATGACCAACATCACTTGCTATACGCTTTTTTAAGAAATATGGATAATTTCCATAAGTTAATGTGTTAGGGTCATAATTTGATTCTAACAAGAGAACGTCGCTTCCAGCTAAGCAATTATAAATGTTTTCAGTCACATGCCCGATATCAGTTGCAACAGTTATTTTTTTGTTACCAGCGAAAATGTTGAAGCCACATGGATCAACAGCATCATGAGGAATAGAGAATGGATAGATTTCTAAATCGCCAATTGAAAATTTTTCATTCGCATTAAATATGGTGTGATTGTATTCTGGTAATTTTAGAACACCCATCTGATTCCAAGTTTTATTTGTTGCATAAATTTGAATGTCGAATTTTTTACATATTGTTGTTAAACCTTTTGTATGATCAGAATGCTCATGTGTAATTAATATGCCATTAATCATATCTAAAGTGATATTTAATTCAGCAAGGGCTTTAATTATTCTTTGACAACTAACACCCGCATCAATAAGAATACGAGTGCCGTCATGTTCTATGTATGTTGAATTTCCGCTACTGCCACTATATAAGTTACAAAACCTTGTCATAAGTAAAACCCCTTTGCTATTCTTCGATTGTTACTCTTCTCATGTTAGCACCAAGTTGTCTAAATTTTTCTTCAAATTTTTCGTAGCCTCTATCGATATGCTCGATAGAATTTATTTCAGTTTCACCAGTTGCTACAATTCCAGCAATGATAAGTGCTGCACCAGCTCTTAAGTCAGTTGCGTTAACTGGGCATCCGTTAAGATTTTCAACACCTTCAATTGTTGCAGTTTTACCTGCTACGTTAATTTTTGCACCCATTCGTTTCAATTCTTCAGTGTATTGGAAACGTGAATCATAAACACTTTCAGTTAGGTAGCTTGTGCCTTCAGATATTGCAAGAAGAGCACCCATTTGAGGTTGCATATCGGTTGGAAAACCTGGATATGGCAATGTTTTAACGTTTGTTTTTGTTGTGCGTTTATTTGCACGTACTCTAATTTCTTCACCGTCATCAGACTCTTCGATTATAACTCCCATTTCTTCAAGTTTAGCTGAGATAGGAGAAAGATGAGTTGTTATGCAATTTGTAATTGTCACATCACCTTTTGAAGCAGCTGCAGCAATCATAAATGTGCCAGCTTCGATTTGATCTGGAACAATTGAATATGTAGCACCACTGTTTAAAGAATCAACACCGGCAATCTTAATAATGTCAGTTCCAGCACCTTTAATATTTGCACCTAATGTGTTTAGAAAATTTGCAAGGTCAACAATGTGAGGCTCTTTGGCAGCATTTTCGATGATTGTTGTGCCATGTGCAAGAACTGCAGCAAGCATAATGTTCATTGTTGCACCAACACTAACAACATCAAGATATACATTATCTCCAATAAGTCCTTTTTCACTTGTTGTTGCTTTAATTAAACCAGCCTCTTGCTCAACAGTTGCTCCCATTGCTTCAAAGCCTTTTTGATGTTGGTCAATTGGACGAGAACCAAAGTTGCAACCACCTGGAGCACCAACAACAGCTTTGCCGAAACGACCAAGAAGAGCACCAATGAAATAATATGAAGCTCTAAATTTCTTTGTCATTGAATATGGAACTTCAAATTTATCGATGTTTGTAGAATCGATTTCTACTTCATGGCTTGATATATATTTTACAGTTGCACCTAGGTATTCAAGTATTTTGCAACATGCTTTAATGTCGCTGATATCAGGTAAATTGTCTATACGGCATTTTCCTTTTAGCAAAACTGTTGCTGGTAAAATTGCAACAGCAGCATTTTTTGCACCACTAATTTTAACTGTACCTTTAAGAGGCGTACCACCTTTTATAATTAATTTTTCCATAGCGAACTCCTTTTTTATTCTGCATCTTGATGGTAAGAAGTTTTTGAAACATATACTTCTTTAACGCAATCTAATTTGCAGATGTCCATAAGTAATTTTTCTTTTAATTTTGTGTTATTTATTTTTACTAAAAATTTAAGTAAATTGCTCGAAGACTCAGGATCAGAAGGTTGATGTTTAATGTTTAAAACTGTAACATTATTTGCTTCAAAAATTTCTTGTATTTTAGAAATCATTCCTTTTGATTCAGTTGTTGTTATTGAAAACATACTAACTTTTCTTGCTGTGTTTATGAATGTTTGCAATGGCTTTGTTAAAAGCAATATTAAAAATATGAATAGGGTTGTAAAAAATGCACCTTCATAATAACCGGCACCGATTGAAAGTCCAATGCATGTCATAGCAAGTAAACTTGCTGCAGTTGTAATTCCTTTTACAGTGAAGCCATCTCTGATTATTGTGCCTGCACCAACAAAACCAATTCCAGCAAGTATTTGAGCTGGTAATCTTGAAGGGTCGATTGAATCGCCAAATGAATTATGCATGTACATGCCAATCGCCATAACAAGTGTAGCAGAAATACACACAAGAGAATGAGTTTTTATTCCAGCAGGTTTGTGAATTACTTCACGTTCGATACCGATGATTAGTGAAAATGCAAGTGCTAGTAGCAGTTTGAAAATGATATCGACTGAGGTTGCAGACGTTACAAAATCAATAAACCACATGAGAAATCCTCCTATATATAAATATTCAATTTTTGTTTTGTTTATTAGAATAATAATGCTTAACTAAAAATAGATAAGCTTTCGCTTAAAATATATCACATTATTTGTGCGATGACAAGAAAATTGTTTCAAACCAAGTGGTATATTCAGCATTGGATAGTAATTTTTGACGTTGTTTAGCGTCATAAAAACTAGTGGGAGAGGTGGTTTCAGCAGTTATTTCAGTTGTTAATGAATTAAAGGATAGTTCTGGAAAAATAAAAGTCCACCAAAATAATAAAAGAATTGTTAAAAATTTTTTCATAAGTGCCTCCTGAAAACAAGTGCAAGTTTAAAAATTAAAATAATTTTTACAAATACAAGTGTTTCCAGCACTTTGAAAAAATATACCAAAAAATGGAAAATTTGTATTGACACAAATTGGAAAAATATGGTAATATATTTTTAGAATAAAACAAGGAGGAAAAATAATGCAAGAAAATCAAATGATAAAAGCTTGTAATTTTTATGTAAGTGAGTGGCATTTATTTGCTGCATTGTTACCGTATGTTAGAGATGAATTAAAGAAAAATCATAAAGTTTTAATCATTTCTCAAGATAATTTAGAAAAAGGAATTAAGCATTTAGTTGAAAAATTAAATTTAAAATTTGAAAATAAAAATGGAATCGATGATGTGGTTTGGCTAAATGAAGATTTTGTATTAGAATTGAAAGAGGAGATAACTCCTGTAAACATTGTGATACAAGGCACTACTGAATTTATAGCAGAAATTAATTTGTATCTTGAAAGAAATTTAAGACCATTTTATAGGAAAGTGACAATTATAAATTGTTATGAAATTTATGATACAAATGATATTTTGTATAACATTTTAGATGACCATGATTATGTTTTTAACACGGCTGGAATGAATGAAAAAAGTGACATATTTCATGGGTATGTTGATAAGAAAAAAATATTATTAAAATAGCTATCTACAAAAATTCATATATGAAGGCATGGAAAATATAGTAATTATAAGATCAATGCCAGGGCAATTATAGTTTCCATGTCTTCAACCCCTTCTTTAAAT
>CAZTCE010000093.1:0-4937 GCA_964612205.1 uncultured Eubacteriales bacterium
AATTTAAGCATACATCTTCACTCCTTACCTTTGGTATTATATCACAAGTTCATTTCTATTAATATCAAAATCATCGATTTTTTTAACATAAATATCAATCGCTTCAATCAAACTATTAGGATTTAAATAATTTGTGCTCCCCGCAGTTACACGAAAAACACATACATTTCCCGAAATTTTGAAATCCAAAATATTTTTCTTTATATCAACTTTTTCAGTATTTTTGCTCCTTTTAGAAGTTTTATCAATCAGCACTTCATCTTGACTAAACAAAGCATTTATCTCGTCCAAATCAACATCATCATGAATTGTAATTTCATAAACAGCCTCTTTTACAAGCGACATAAGACTTTTTTTAGTATCATCTGGATAAAAAGCTTCAACAACACTAAAACCTTTAGGTAATACCGAATTAAGCTCCGCAAGAAACATATCAACATTCATTTTCTCTGTTAATTCTAAATCAAAATATTCCGAATCACTAGTAACACCCACCCCCAGTGGAAGTGCAAAAGAAATTTTAATCCTTGGATTAAACCCTTTCGAATACTCAACCGGTATTATAGTTCTTTTCAAACACCTCATAAAAGTGCGCATCGTATCCAAATGTCCAACATATTTCACTTCTTCTTTTTTTACATATCTTACACGAATTAAATTCATCAACATAACTCCTTCTCCAATGCCACGGGGACGGACTTCGTGGCACGACTTTTTTCGAAAGCCAGTATTTCCAAGTGTTTCACGGCTTGTTCCGTGAAACATGCTATTTCAAGCCTTTTTTCGATTCGAGTGTGCCACGAAGTCCGTCCCCGTGGCACGACTTTTTTCGAAAGCCAGTATTTCCAAGTGTTTCACGGCTTGTTCCGTGAAACATGCTATTTCAAGCCTTTTTTCGATTCGAGTGTGCCACGAAGTCCGTCCCCGTGGCACGTCCCCGTGGCACGACTTTTTTTGAAAGCCAGTATTTTCAGGTGTTTCACGGCTTGTTCCGTGAAACATGCTATTTCAAGCCTTTTTTCGATTTGAGTGTGCCACGAAGTCCGTCCCCGTGGCACGACTTTTCAAAGCAAACTCCACAGCCTGCGCTTGCTGCACCGCAACCGCTACAACCTTTTCTGCAATTTGAAGTAACTTTTTCTGCTATCGCATTTTTGTATTCACGTTTTAAATATTCTTTGCTTACCAAGATATCAATATGATTCCATGGCAAATTTTCTTCTAAATCAATTTCTCTTTCAGAATAGTATTTGTAGTCAATTCCAGTTTCGTCAAATGCTTGCATCCACTTTTCATAGCTAAAGAACTCACCCCAACTATCAAATTTACATCCAAGCTCCCAAGCTCTTTTGATTGACTGGCAAAGTCTTCTGTCGCCTTTTGCAACGATTGCTTCAAGTACACTTATTTCAGGTTCGTGCCAATTAAATTTTACAGCTCTATTTGTTAAATGAGTCTTTAAATAATTTTGCTTTTCTATAATTGTGTTAATATCATTTTGACCGCACCATTGAAAGGCTGTAAAAGGTTTTGGAACAAATGTTGAAGCACTAACTGTTACAGACAAACCTTTAGCTCTTTCAGCTTTTGGTATCTCATAATATACATCTACAATTTTATTAGCCAAATCAACTATTCCTTGCAAATCTTCTTCTGTTTCTGTTGGCAACCCAATCATAAAATAAAGTTTTATGGTGCTCCATCCACTTTTAAATGCAAATCTGCAAGCATTAAGTATTTCTTCTTCCGTCAAACCTTTGTTAATAACATCTCTTAATCTCTGCGTTCCAGCTTCTGGTGCAATTGTAAAACCACTTTTTCTAACTTGGCTAACTTCATCTAAAAGTTTTAAACTGATTGAATCAGTTCTCAAAGATGGCAAGGAAATGCTAACATTTCTAGGTTTGAATTTTGATATTAAATTTTGAGCAAGCTCGTGAAACTCTCGATAATCACTAGTGCTAAGTGATGTTAAAGATATTTCTTCATACCCTGTATTATTAATTAAACTTTCTGCCAATTTTTCTAGATTTTCTCTACTCTTTTCACGAACCGGCCTATAAATATAGCCAGCTTGGCAAAATCTACAACCGCGTATGCAACCTCTAAAAATTTCAAGCATTACTCTATCATGAACAACATTTAAAAAAGGAACAATCCATTTTTCAGGATATGTCAAAGTATCTAAATCTTTTATAATTCTCTTTTTTATCACTTGATTAGTAGACGAATCATTAGGCACCAAACTATTAAAAGTGCCATCTGAATTATATTGTGCAGTATAAAATTTAGGAACATATACCCCTTCAATTTTTGAAACCTCTTTTAAAAATTCATCTCTATTTTTTCCTTCTTCTTTGCATTTTATATAAAGATTATTAATTTCAATATTTACTTCTTCACCTTCACCCATAACAAAAAAATCAAAAAAATCAGCCATAGGTTCAGGATTATATGTACAAGGTCCACCAGCAAAAATTAGCGGATCAGTTTCGCCTCTATCTTTAGAAAGAATTGGAATTCCACCTAAATCAAGCATATTCAAAACATTTGTATAACTCATTTCATATTGCAAAGTAAATGCCACAAAATCAAACTCACTAATTGGTGTTTTGGTTTCCAACGAAAACAATTTTACTCCATTTTCTCTCATAAGTTTTTCCATATCAACCCAAGGAGCAAAAACACGTTCACAGTATGTATTTTCATATCGATTATATAAATCGTATAATATTTTCAATCCTAAATGTGACATTCCAATTTCATATACATCAGGAAAACAAAATGCTATTCTAGATTTTATTTTATTCAAATCTTTTCTGCACATATTAATTTCTCCACCAGTATATCTTATTGGCTTTTCGACTTTCTTTAACAATTTATCTAGCATTCTAATTACCTCCGACAACAGTATACACCAAACTTTGCACCATTTCAACGATTTGTTTCAAAATGCCACGGTGACGGACTTCGTGACACTCTTTCAAATTTTCTTCATTTTTCGCACATTTCAAGGCAAAATAAGCAATTGAACGAACTCTTGACTTTTCTAGAATATTATGTTAATATAAAAAAGGTTTAATAGTTCACATATTTAGAAGTGTACTTCTAAGGTAAAGAAAAAGGAGGAAAACCAGATGTCTAAACGTTTTCGGATTACTGCTAGTGAAGGAATCTCTGTGGTTCTCGAATTTAATGGTGATGAAGTGCATATCATCGCCAGTTTTTCATCTAACTCTACAATGGTAAAACCTCAAGTGAAAGAGGATGATGAAGTTGTAAGTTCTGTTTTTCAGAAAGGTAAAACTACTGACCTTTCAGAAGAACAAGTTGCCTCGATTTGCGAAGAGTATGCTACCACTTCTATTCACGATTTGAGTAAGAAGTATCATATCTCTCAAAAACGACTGTATTCTATTCTTAATGAGCACGGCATACAAATTAGGAAACATGGTCAGCATTCGGCAACAAGTAAAAAAATGGCAGCTAAAGCGTACAATTTGGAAAAAGTTGATAACATCATTGAAAAGCGTGAGGTGTCTCAACTTCGAATGCTTTATTATGCTATCAATAAGACAAATGGTACTATAACTGCCGAAGAACTTGTGAAGGATCACAAGTTTCCCATTGAGTTTCTCGAGTTTGCTACATCTAAATTTGAATCTTTTACTCAAAAATTCATCCTCAAGATGTACAAAATGGGTTACTCAATAGATGCAATTGCCACACGTGTCAAAAAGCCGACAAATCAAATTCGGCAACTGATTCCTGACTCCATGATACGTAGCCGTGGTGATAAGAGTAATTCCATATTGACTGGTGAAAAGTTAAAAGACACTGAAAAACAAGCCATTCGAAACGGCTATATTAATGGTGAAAACATTAATGAATTAGCCGACCGCTTCGGTGTTTCACTTCAAACCGTAAAGCGCTATGCTTTATGAACAACTAAATTCCAAGAGTATTCTACTCACGGAATAATTCAAAAACCGACTCCATAAAAGATAAAGAGCCGGTTTTTTCTTTTTAATCCGATAATATTTTATTAGCATAAAAATATATTGACTTTTTATGTAAACAATGTTATAATAAATACAATCTAACAGATATTGGTAGCTGGTACAGATGGAAGATGTTCCACTGATATCAAGTTGTAGTGTTCACAAGAACTGAGGAGAAGATTCCGTTGAAGTTTGATGTGTCCGTTTTGTATCTAGTTAGTAAGATTATTATTAAAGGAGCTTTTATGGAAGTATCAGAAATGTAGTAGGCACATATCAATTAGTGTTGGTATGTGCTTCTACTTGACATATATTTGTAAAGAGGTGGCGAAATGTCACCTCTTTACTTTGTTTTTTTTATCATCTTTAAAGCTTTTTCACGTTCGACCATTATAATATGTCCACAACCTGTACATTTAAGTTTAAAGTCAACCCCTACTCTAGTTATTTCCCACGTTTTACTTCCGCAAGGATGTTGTTTCTTTGTTTCAACTATATCTCCGATTTTATATTCATTCATATTACTTTCCTTTCATTACAATTTTAAATATATTTACAAATTTTTCATTAATAAAGTAATTATTTCGTCTTTTGTTTTAAAAAAACTTTCATTTATTATTTTCTTTTGTTTATTATTAAAGAAATATTTGAAAATCTCGTAATCTTCCAAACTAAATATAATATTTTGTTTTTTGAGATATTTACAAGTGAAAAACTTACAAGTAATACACTTTTGGGAACATTTTTTATTCTGCAAATACTTACATAGTCCTAAATCTATTGGCATACTCATAATTTTTGAATAAGTATGCATATAGCAACACCCCATAGTTTCATGTGAAGTTTTTACTGTACGCTGAGCTATGCATTTATCATTTTTAAAATCGCAATAATTATTTTGACTAAATTTTTCATCTAAATCATCACAAATGGTAT
>CAZTCE010000094.1:0-4936 GCA_964612205.1 uncultured Eubacteriales bacterium
CAATTAAGGGATAGGCTCTATTTTTACTATTCACTTATTCTACTTCTTAATTCTGCAATTTTTTCTTTAGCTTTTGGAACATTTACGAAAATACTTTCTGTTGCATTTTCAATATAATTAATAAACGTATCAGTTGCAACACCAATATCGGCTTTCCAATTCTCTTTTTCAGAAGCTTTTGAAACTAAATTAATTTCTTCTTTGAACTCCTCGTATACTACTTTCTTAAATTCTCTTACTGTTAATTTTTCCATAATACTTTCCTCCTTAAATTTTTTTATAAAAAAATAACACTCTCTAGAAAAGTGTTACGATTTTATTTATATTAATTTTCTCAACTAAACAAGCTGTTTTTTAGTTCAACAATGCTTTTACATCGTTTGCCCATTTAATATATGTCCAGCCCTCGTTTTTTATTAGCTCAAGCTTTTGAAGTGCTTGTTCTTTATTAGTTATTCTTCCTTGTTCTACCAAATAATCAATAGCTTCTTTTTCTTGACCTTGTTCAAACATTTTTACCTCCTTATATTCTATCCATCTAAGCTTGCCCCAAGATGTCCATTTTCTTTCTGTAAGCTTCGTTTTTACTACTCCATAAGAATGTCCTCTCGCCTCAATTACTTCTCCATTGCCGATGTAAATGCCAACGTGTCCTTTCATAAATACTAAAACACCTTTTAATTCTGGTAACGTCTTTATATCTCCTGTTTCAGTACAATTAGCTTTCATTCCATTTACATCTTTGTCTTGCTTTGAGTTATAACTTGGTGTTGAACTTGGTGTTTCGCTCCACAGATACCCTTTAATTAAGCCAACACAGTCGTGTACTCTTTGCCCAAATTGCGATTTAAAATCATTAGCAGTGTAGTATTTAGGATATTGTTTTTTCTTTTGATTATATAGGCTTTCTGTGGCTATTTGTCCAAACGTACCCCACCAATAGGGGTTTCCGAGTTGTGCTTTACAATACTCCACTAGTCCGTAGATTTGTTTTCTGTGACATCTTTTTCACTCTCCTTGCTTGTTTTTTTCGTAAAGAAATATGTAAAAACCGCTGTTGATAAATTTGTAAATAGTAAAAATACAGAATTAAATAAATCCTCGCTTTTAAAAATAACTGTTATGAATAGTAATATTATTAATGCAATTGTAAAACTTATGGTTACAAAACTTTTCACATCTAAATTTTTCATTTTTTTCACACTCCCAAACCTATTTTTACTATTAAAAAAATAATAGCCACAACCTCTCCTATAATTGCACCTATTATTGTTCTTGACAGCCATTTATTTTTATCTTTTAATTCTTTTATTTCACATTCATTTTCTTTACTTCTTGTATTAGCTTCGTATGCTATACTTTTCACTTCTTTATATCCATCAAGTTTGCTTTCTATTACAGCTAATCTTGTAAGCACTTCTGTTTCAAATGTTTTATCCATTATCAACAACCTCCCAACCTTGTGGATAATCAGTAGGCGACCACACATTATTATCAATTAAACTTCTATAATGTACTCCATTATACATTACTTCATCGCCTGTATTATATGCATCACTTGCACCTAAAGGTTGTATCCAAGTGGCTATACCGTTTTCTGAAATTCCTATTGCTTTATATAAAGATGTTGCTGTATCTGGTGTCCAATCTTCTTGCGATGTATGGTCCTGTAAAACTTGATAAAGTTGAGGATCGCCTGTCGAATTAACTCCAAAACTAAATATTGTTTTAGCTGTATATGTAATTCCAACTTTATATTTAGGAAACATACTAGGAATTTCTAATATTTTATCTATATCACTTTCGGCATCCAAAGTAGAAATAAAAAAGCCTAGAGCTTTTCTAAGCTCCAGAGCTAATTGTTTTTTATTACTCATATTAAATTTCCTCCCCCGCTAACAAAATTTTTATTACATCTTGAATTTCTCTTTTATCTAATTCATCTTGAGATAACTCACGTAAAACGAAATAATATCCATTTTCATACTTTACTATTTGAACTAATTCCATTTGTTCATATTCATGTCTTACTTGGTTACCTTCTTCTGTTCCTTCTACTATAACTTTTGATAATTTATTTTCAAACATATCTTCTGTTATTTCCGTCTCAGAAACGAAATTATTTCCACTTAATCCAAGGTTTTCAAGTTGTGTTCCATCAGATAACGTAATTTTCCATGATTTTTCCATGTTACCCTCCTCCTAAATAAATCATAATACAATTGATACATATTTGTTATTTGTTGCATTGACATATTTTTATAATTTCCAGCCATCCAACTTTTAAAAATGTTTTCAATTTCTTCATATTTTATTCTTTTTGCATCTAATAATCTTTTATATGCTTTCAATTTTCTTCGTTCTCTTGTAATTGATTTTGGACTTATTTTTCTTACAACTCTTCCCGTTTCTGTTAATTGATATGTTAACTGTAATATTTTAAATGGCTGTGATAATTTAGCAATTCTTGTTTTTTTCTCATTTATCATTAATCCTAATTCTTCAGAAATTTTTTTAATTTCTTGAAGTAACTCTTTTAAAAAGTTTTTATCACTATGAATAACATAACAATCATCAGTATATCTTCCATAATGTTTAATTCCTTTGACAATTTTTATATAATTGTCTATTCTTGAAGCATACAATATTCCTATATTTTGCGATGGTTGACTCCCTATATCAACACCTTTTCCACTTTTAGTATCAGTATCAAATATATCAAATAAATTTTTTAATATCCATAATGCAATTGTTTTTTGCTTTATATCACATTTACTTAAAAATTTTTCTATTTCATTTAAGCACAAATCATGAGGTATACTAGCATAATATCCTTTAAAATCTATTAGTAAAATATATCCGTCATTACTTTTATGCTTTCTATAATATCTGTGCAAATGTATTTCTAGTCTTTTTCTATGAAAAGAAACACCTTTACCCTTTTGACTTGCTCCATTATCATAAATAAGATATGAATTTATAATAGAGCTTAAAACATTATCACAAAGTAAGTGATTTATCGTTTTATCTACCATATTATTAGTTATAATATTTCTTACTTTTCCTCTTTCGTTTATTGTAAATCTTGTTCCTTTTGTTGGTTTGTATTTCCATTCCTTTATATCTCTTAATAATTGTGCAGTTTCTATCAAATGATTCATTTCAAATAACTGCGTTTGATACTTGAAAGGTGCACTTTTAATTGCTTTTGTTCCTGCTTCATAAATTGCATTTGCATCATAAAAAATATTCATAAAATCACTTTAATAGTATTACTGGTCGTAACCAAATACATAATGATTATCATTTATCAATTTCCTCAAATTGAAGGGACAACCTTTCCTTTCCTTTTCCCAATGCCATACAGTGGAAACATATTCCAAAAAATAAATGCATGGTTGTGAAATCGGGACGAACGCCAAGCAAGTTGGAAGCGTTGTTGTTGCTGGCATTGCCATTGCTGTTCACATTAGCGAAGTTCGAAGAAGAAGCGACGACAAAGATTACCCCATAATTATTTATTGCTTTATATTTTTCAAAAAACGATTATCCGTTTGTCTTAAAGACTTTATCATATTAAATTCTTTCTGTATTTGTAAAACTAAATTCATATACTTATTCAAGTCTGAATATAAGCATTCTCCTGCATATTGCAATTCATCTTGTAAAGCATTACAACACGCCATTGCTCTATCCATTTCTAGTCTTCTTTCTTCAAACTCAGATATATATGTAGGAAATATAGTATTTGCAATTCTTAAATGTTGACTTATACCACAGGCATAATCAAGAGTTCTATTCGTTACCCTATTTAATTGTTGCTTGAAATATTGATATGTTCTTTCCTTTATTATTTTTTGTTCTTCTTCTGGAAATCTTGTTATTTTTTCTGCAATTACTTTTTCTATTTTATTACTACTTATATAAAAATTATTTTCTGCTAATTTTGTTACAGCCATTCTAATCATATATGCATTGTGTATCACTTCTAATTTTGATTCTTTTCTTTCACTCTTTTTTACATCTGACATAAGATTATAATACTATTTTCTCCTTTCATATAGTTTTATACGTCATGGCATAAAGCCATGACGATTGAAGATTAGTAGATTAGGAAAGCGGGACGAACGCCAAGCAAGTGGGAAGCGCCGTTGTAGCTGGCATTGCCAGAGCCGGGCACAGCAGCGAAGTTCGAAGAAGAAGCGACGGAGCGTAGCCACCAACCTTTTTTTTCTCCAGCATCGTTAAATGCAACAATTAAATCTTTTCTATGTCGGAACAATGATAATTGCGATTTGTCAATTTCATAATTATTGGGCCAGGCAGTACCGCATTGAATATTGTGCCATATATTACTTCCATAAACCATAAGTTCATTCATCAATTCAATATCCGAATCATACCATGTTCCGCCACTTTCATAGTTACTTGTTACGGCATTTTGCAAATGATTTCTATGTGCCAAAATGTGCTCTGTTCCAAAATCATTTTGTATTATTGTTTTATATGAAGCTAATGTAGTGGTATACATTTTACTTCCAACGTATGCTCCAGTTGTTTTGTCACTAGTATTCATTTGCTCAAGCCCCATTACTTTTTCTGGAATCATTAAAACATGTGGTGTTGTAAGATCTGTATCTCCACAATGCAACCTATAATTGATGTCCGCAACTAAATATTTTTTTCCACTTACTTGTCCAATTATGTAATCGCCAATAAAAATATCATCAAAAGTTGATGCTGCAATTTGCTGTGACAAAGTTCCGTCATAAAATAAATCAGTTATATTTTTACCTCTGTACAAACTATTATGAGCACCAGCATTTTTAGGAATAACATTTTTATGATAATATTCAAGTCCTTCCAAATCTAAATATTTGCTCACTAGTATTCATTTGCTCAAGCCCCATTACTTTTTCTGGAATCATTAAAACAT
>CAZTCE010000095.1:0-4929 GCA_964612205.1 uncultured Eubacteriales bacterium
ACATAAAGCAAGGCTGAAATAAACCAATTATTCGTAAAAAACGAGCTATATTCTTTTGATGACGGAGCTAAAACTAATGTGGAATCAAATTTAGCAAAACTTAATAAAGCAATTCCAATTAAAATAAATGGTACTAAAATATTATTGATTTTTTCAAGTCCATTAAATTTAAAAAGAAATAGCACTAAAGAAACTACTCCGGCAAAGATAGCACCAATCCAAAATGAAAAACCAAATTGTTCTTCACCATAAGAACCAATTGCAGATATCATTATGCAAAAACAAATGAACGTAAACGCCTTCATGATATATAGAGCAATTTTATTTTCTTTAATTAATTCTTCATATTTAGTTATTTGCAACTTATTTGAATATCTCATAATTAAATAAATCACAACTCCAAAAAAGACTGCCATAACCAAAATTCCAAGTAAGCCATCATTTAAAAAACGATTAAAAAAGCTGGCTATTTCCTGCCCAGAAGCAAATCCCGCTCCTATAAGAGTTCCAATTATTATCATTAAACACTTAAAAATATTTTTCATTCTGTTCCTCCTAAATCATTATAGCACAATAACGGTAAATGAAACAAGAATTTCTCTTTATTTGATTTTATTCAATATATCTGATATAATTACAAAAAATGAAGAAAGAAAGTGAGTGAATTATATGACATCTAAACAAAGAGCATATCTTCGTGGCTTAGCACAAAAAATTGACCCAATATTTCAAATTGGAAAATCAGGCATCACAGACAATCAAATAGAACAATTATCTAATGCGCTAGAAGCTAGAGAGCTTATTAAAATTTCATTTTTAGATTCTATTCCAGATGATAAAAATTCTATTGCCGAAGAAATTGCAACTAAAACAAATTCTGAAATTGTTCAAATTGTTGGCAAGAAATTAACTTTATTTAGAAAATCAACTAAAAAGCCAAAAATTGAATTACCTAAATAAAGTTTAAAAAGCATTAAATTAATAACAAAAAAATAACCACCTATATATTTTTGAAAGTCAGTGGATTTTCCACTCATTTTCTCGTAAAATATATTAGGTGGTTTTGTAATAATTAGCTATCTAAAATTATAAATCTATTTTAACATCTTGACGTTTGTTTTCCTCTGCAACAAAAAAATCTTTTTTGTCTAATTTCTTTGCACTAGCAACAATGCTAATTGGGAATGTAACAAGCTTTTGATTGAAAGCTGAAACATTTGCATTATATAGTCTACGTGCAGCTTGCAAATGCTCTTCAACATCAGCAACAGATTGTTGCAACATTTTATAATTTTCACTTGATCTCAAATCCGGATAATTTTCAGCCAAAGCATATATCCTTGAAAAGTCCTCTTCCATCACCTTATTTACAGCATTTTTCTCTTCAATTGACATATTAGAACGAAGCTCTATTGTTTTAAACAAAACCTCCTCTTCGTGTTTAGCATATCCCTTAACAACATCAATCATCTTTGTTAAAACATCATATCTTTTAGTAAGAGCAACATCAATTCCAGAAGAAGCCTCATCAATTTTTATAATAGCTCTATTTAAACTATTTGAAATCATTATCACGCTAATTATTATAATTGCTAAAACAACTAAAATAGCAACTAGCAACATTTCTACACCTCCCCTCTAAATAAATCATTATCAAGATTTAATTCTTCAATTAAAGTAGTAATTGGTTTTATATCACTCAAAACATTTGAGATTATTTCTTCTTCATTAAATTTCTTAAACACTGAAGGCGGTTCAAAAGAATCCTTTCTGTTATCTAAGCCAATATGCAAAAGATTATCTATAAAGCAAAATAAAAATTTTCCTCTAACTTCACTTACTAATTTTTCCAATCTGCTCATCAAAGACGGAGTAATTATATAAAAAGCATCATGTTCATCTTGAGCAAAAACATTAAACTTTTTATTAAAAGTTTCCGACTCAAGTTTTACTCTTTTAAAACGTTCTTCTTTTTTAACAAATAATTTTCCAACTCTAGAATTAGAAAAGCCTTTTTGTGAGATTTGTACATCCGCTTTAAATTTTTTATTAAACTCAAAAATCATCCATCTTCCTTTAAAAGTTGTTACATAATGGGTTGTTCTATGTCCTTCTGAATCTACGTGTTCTTCCCTACGTTGTATATGTACATCAGATTGTGTGAATCCCACATTTTTATAAGTTCCAGAAACATAATCCTCAGAAGTGTATGTATCGCCCATATTCATCATACCAGTCATAGCAATTGTGTTCCAAGAAATACCCCTATCTGGCAAATAATTTAGATTATCAAACACATTATTTAAAGCGCCTACCACATATTTATCTTTAAAAAGTTTTCTATAAACCTTTTTCATTTTTCCAATTCTGAAAAACATAACTAAAACCACAATAACAATTAGTATAATACCTATAATTCCAATAAAATCTATAGATAAAAATTTCACGGACATAGAACTAATAACTAATATCAAAGCAAAAAACACAGCAATTATCAAAAAAATATAATTATTTCTAATTTTTTTACGAATTTCGTCTAATTCTTGCACATCATTCACCTCTATTTTAATTATACACACACAAATCTTTTGAGTCAAGCTGAATTAATTTACATACTTTTAATATAAACTTCTACTTTTTCTATATTGAAAATTCAGCCTGAAAATGCTAATATATTACTATACTTTTTAGGAAAGAGTGAATTTTATGAAGATTTTTTCTGCTGTAAATAGAAAAATTAAATTTAGAGAAAAAGATTATGTTGAAAATAATTATATCCGTGAAGATGGAAAGGCCGTAATTCCTCTAGAACTTAATTCGATAAATGATTTATATATGAAACATGACTACGAAAAGCTTGTAATTTCAGATGATATATCAAACTACATAAAAGAAGTAGCTTCAATAATTCCATTTAAATACGACATAATATTAGAGTTTCACTGCCCTAAAATCGATCTTGCACAGCAAGAAAGAATTAAACGCATTATTAAAAATAATTATGGAATGGAAATAGACGATTTGGACTATGAAAATAGATTAGAAAGTTATACTTCAACCGCTTTATTTATTATTGGTACTCTTCTTTTAATTCTTTATTTTATACTGCCGGAAACCACACTATCCATACTAAAAGAAATGATTTTACTCATTAGTTGGGTTATACTTTGGGATATAGTCGAAAATGCTATTTTTACATCAAATAGAAGAAGAATTGAACGACTAAACATATTGCAAATTTATGATAGTAAAATTGAATTTGTATTTGATAAAAATGAATTACGATGAATTTTTCAATATTTATTTTTTAACATATGTTTTTTAACCAATAAAATAATATACAGTAAAAATTAGCAGTAAAAAATGATTTTTTCTAAGTACATAATAGCTACCCCAGTAAAAACAGGGATTCTTCTAACTACATAAAAAGGGACTATAAAAAGTCCCTTTTTCGCAGATTCAGATTTTAAGCATCATTTTTTAGTTGCACCTTTATTGTACAAAACTACGAGTGAAAACATACATAACAAAAGCACTCCAAAAATAATGCCAAATTCAAGAAACGGATTACCATACAAACTGGTAAAATGCAAATTTATGATGTCTGCATCATACTTCTTTGCTATCGAATAAACAATAGCCCTAGTGGTGTCTTCAACTGCCTCAGCATATTTTTTCTCCGATATATTAGTATCGAAACATCTACGCTTAACTGTTTCAAAACGTTCCGCCGTTAGCACGTCATTTAATCCAGAAGTAGCTTTTAGTATTACGTCATCTGTTTTCTTATCGAAAACTAGCAACGCATTTTCACGCTCGCTAAGTATAGAAACCTTATCTAGCATCCACTTTTCAAAAATCTTGTCTGTGTATTCCTCAATCGTCATATCTGGCAATCTCCTAACAGTTACCACTAAAAGTTTTGCATTTGTTTCCATGTCCAACTCCTGTAAAAGACCAGTAATAACTTTCTCATCTTCCCTATCAGACATCCTTCCATCGTCGTACAAATACTTACCAGGAGTAAATTTAGGCACTTTAGTTTCTAGAGAGTGAATGTACCACAACGTCAAAAAAGGAACAGTCAACAAAGTAAGAATGAGCAAAAAGCCAACCACACGCCGTCTGTTCACTGAAAACTCCCCTTTCGCCATTCACAGTAATACAACTATGAATATAATAACAAGTTAAACAAACAAAATTATATCACAATAACATAACATTTTCAACAATTATATATTAATCGATAAAACGCCCAATTAAATTAGGAAAAACGTTGATTTTACATAATACTTATGATATACTTACATTGTAAAAAAATCAGTTTTGTAGCTCAATTAATGCTATAATTAAGGAGGAGATTAACATGCAAACATAGGCAAGTGGTAATAACCACAAATATACTTAACGTCAATTTTAAGCTATTTCTCCTTTAAAAATTCGTGGTTAACATTTTTTCGACATTGCTCCTTTTATTACACAATTCATGACATATAAAGGAGGAATCATAATGAAAATTGGGTTATTCAATAGTAAAATCCTTTGGTTGAGTCAAGATTTCTCGTCATCAATATTTTTATATGATACACTTTGTCATGCAAAAATAAATTGTGAAATATACTATCTCCCTAACTACAGTTATGGACCATACCCGTACTTGCTTGACATCAATTTTCTTAATAAAATTAAAGAAAATGAATTGTCTTTTATTATCAGAGTTAATAAACAAGATTACGAAAGAGCTAAGCAGATTGAACAATACTTATTCTCAATCGATTCACAATAAAAAGCAAAAAACGCTTGTCCACTAGACGCACTCGAAAAAATCACAGTTAACAGCCTCGGCGCTCCTACGAGCTTCCGGGTAACCAGTAGTTGTTGCTTCGATGTCCAACAATTGGGCCAAAAAAATACAGATAGCTTTGCTAT
>CAZTCE010000096.1:0-4925 GCA_964612205.1 uncultured Eubacteriales bacterium
ATCTTAGGGAGGTACGAGATGAGATATATTTTAAGTAAAATTAGAAAAGCAATTGAAGATTATAATATGATAGAGGATGGAGATAAAATAGCAGTAGGTTTGTCTGGCGGAAAAGATAGTGTTACGCTTCTTATGGCACTTAACAATTTAAGGCATTTTTATCCTAAAAAGTTTGAGCTTGTTGCATTAACAATTGATCCTGGTTCAAACACTTTTGACACAAAACCAATGGAAGAGCTTTGTGAAAAACTAGGGATTGAATACATTATCGAAAAAACAAATATTAGGGAAGTGGTTTTTGATATTCGTAAGGAATCAAACCCTTGCTCACTTTGTGCAAATTTAAGAAGAGGTGCTTTAAATGGTGTCGCTGAGGCTCACGGTTGCAATAAGGTGGCATTAGGACATCATATGGATGATGTGATTGAAACATTTTTCCTTAGTTTGTTTTATGAAGGAAATATCCACACTTTTGCACCAACTACATATCTTTCTAGAAAAAATATTGTTACAATCAGACCGATGATTTATGTGCAAGAGAAAGATATAAAAGGGTTTGCAAAACGCAATGAAATACCTGTTATGCAAAAGACTTGTCCTGCGGATGGTTTCACGAAAAGAGAATATATGAAGGATTTAATTAAAGATTTGAGCAAAGACATTCCTAAGATTAAACCTTGTGTTTTTGGTGCGATAACAAGGTCAAATATTAAAGGATGGGAACGTCCGAAAATTGAGGAGGATGATGTATGAAAAAATATTTAGTTATTTTACTTGCTTCGCTACTTGTGATTTTTAGTAGTACTAGTTCTTTTGCTTTGACCAAGCTTTATGAAACTTCTGAAAGTCAGGTTATTAATTCTGGAACTAATTTAACAAAGTATAAAAGACTTACAGATAAAGGCTGGCTTTCGATTAACATTATTGATGTTGATTTGAACGATGATAACACAACAGTTAGTGTTTTAAATTCTGCTAATGGTTTGCAAACTTTTCAAAATGTAAAGACTATGCTAACTAACGAAAAAAATTGCATTGCTGCAATTAATGCAGATTTTTTCACAGGCAAAACATCTAAGGGCAATAGCATTGGTATGACTATAAAAGATGGCAAAATGCTTACTTCTGCTTATAGTGAAAATGAAGTGAAAGATGTTTTTGCAAGTTTTGTTTTAGATGAAGATAATAATGTTTTGTTTGATTATTTTTCGAATAAAATAACTTTGAAAAATTTAAAAAATGATGAGTGCATTTTAATTGGTGAGATTAATAAATGGTCGTCAAATTATGAATATCCTGTTTTATACACTAAAGAGTGGGGTGAGTATTCGCTTGGTTCAACTCCTGAATTAGTGCTTACAGAGTTGGTTGTAAAAAACAACAAAGTTGTTGAGGTTAGATATAATCAGCCTGCTGTTGAAATCCCTGAAAATGGATATGTCATATCAACTCTTGGAAAAACAGCTGAAGTTATTTCTAATTCTTATAAGACTGGTTCGAAAGTTGAATTAAATATCGAAGTTGATTTTGATATTGAGAAAGTAAAAACTGCTGTTTCTGGCGGAACTTTGCTTGTTAAAGATGGTGCGGTTGCTACTTTCACTCACAACATTTCTGGTTCTAATCCAAGAACTGCAGTTGGTGTTTCAAAAGATGGAGAAACTTTATATTTAATAACGATTGACGGAAGGCAAGCTACAAGCATCGGTGTTTCGCAAACTGAACTTGCGGAAATATTAATTGAAAAAGGGATTTATACTGCTATGAATTTAGATGGCGGTGGCTCAACAACAATGGTTGTTAAAGAACTTGGCGACACTATGCCAACTGTTGAAAACTCTCCAAGCGATGGCTCGCTTAGAAATGTTACAAATTCAATTGCTGTTTTGAATACTGAAAAAAGTGGAAAACTTGATAAATTGTTAATAGAAGTTGATGATGTTAATGTTTTTGTGAATTGCGAAAAAGAATTGAAAGTAAAGGGATATGACAAATATTATAATCCTGTTGAAATTAATTATGACAAAATAGAGTGGACTTTTTCTGGTGTTAATGCAACTGTGAAAAATAGTGTTTTAACTGCTGGGAATGAAGCTGGAAGTGTGAAAGTTACAGCAAGCATTGGCAAGGCAACTGGCACAATTAATTTGGATGTTTTGAGTCAACCTAATGAGCTTACAATATCACCTAAAAAAGCAACAATTGGCGAGGGCGGAAGTGTAAGTTTTAAGATTAGTGGTCAAAATAAAAATGGATATTTTGCTGATTTGAAAAATAATGAAGTTGAGTGGAAAGTTGTAGAAGGAAATGGGATAATTAAAAATGGAGTTTTTACTGCAAATGGCACAGGCGATTATATAATTTCTGTTACTGCTGGAAGAGCTACTTCTTATGCATTGGTTACAGTAAGTTCTAATGTTTCTAAAATTGCGAATAATTTTGAAAATGAAAACTTTATTTTTAAATCATATCCCGAAGAAGTAACAGGTAGTGCAAAACTAGCGTCTGATGAGGTTTATGCAGGAAATTCGAGTGCAAAACTTGATTATGATTTCACTAAAACAACAAAAACGAGAGCTGCTTATTTGAGATTTAATGAGCCTATAAAATTAGAAAGTAATGTTGAAACAATTAGTGTTATGGCATATTCAACTGCTTCAACTAGTGATCAAATAAAAGCTAAGGTTGCTGATGCAAATGGTAGTGTTCAATATTTGTTACTATGCAAAGGTTTAGAATCTTCTGGTTGGAAGGAGTTAGAAGTTTCGCTTAAAGGTGTAGCGTTGCCAGCAACTCTAACAGATATCTATGTTGCACAAGATGATGCAAATGCATTAACAACAGGTAGTGTATATTTTGATAATCTTAGTTTAATGACTAATTCGACAGCTGAAAATTCAGAAACTGTTTTACCAAAAGACATAAAAGGTGCTGACGAATTAAATGTTAAAACAGATTTAGAAATGGAAAATGCTTTTAGAATAGCGATTTTGCCAACACTTCAAAATGAAAAAATTTTGCTAGATAATTTGAAAAATAAAAAGATTATAAATGCTGCTAATAAATATTCAAGTGTTGCTATTTTTGCTGAGAATAGTGCTTCAACGTTACTAGGTGAAATAACGAAAGAAAAAATAAATCCGAGTGGATATAGTGTTAAAAATTATGATGGAACAACAATTATTACTTTAGATATTTCAGCGGGTGGCATTAGGGCTACAAATAGTAATCAATGGTTGAGTCTTCAATCTGACATTAAAAATGCTAACAAAAATGTTTTGATTGTGATGAATGGAAATATTGAAAGTTTTCAAGATGCTGATGAAAAACAATTATTTATAGATGTTTTATGCGAGCTAAGAAAATCAACTTCCAAAAACATTTGGGTTGTTCAAACTGGAGATAATACTGATTATTCAATGAAAAGAGGAGTTAAGTATTTAAGCATTAGTAATGCACAATCAGCTGAAACAAATTTGGAAACAATTCAAAATTCAAATTATATATTAATCACTGTGGATAGTGGCAAGATGACTTATGAGATTAAAAATATTTATGAAAAATAAAATAAAAGAGGATGTCGATTTTGACATCCTCTCTGTTATTATTAATTTTCTTCTTGATTTGAAAGTAATTCTATTTTTACGGTTAGAATTCTTTTATCTTTAAATTCTTCAACTTTCATTTTAAACTTGTCTGTAACAATTTCGGGATGTTCGCCTTCTTTTGGAAGTCTGCCAAGCAGCTCTAAGACATATCCGGATAGCGTGTCGTAATCGCCTTCTTCGATATCAACTCCAAGAATTTTAGATAAATCATAAATTGGGATTCCAGCGTCAACAATGAAAGTTTTATCGTCGACAGTTTCATATAAGTTTTCAATTTCGTCGTATTCATCGAAAATATCACCAACAATTTCTTCAAGTAAATCTTCCATTGTGACAAGGCCTGCTGTTCCGCCATATTCGTCGATTACAATTGCCATTTGAAGTTTCATTCTTTTTAGTTCATCAAATAGCTCGTTTAATTTTTTTGTTTCAGGAATGTAATATGCTTCACGCATTAAATCTTTTAATTTTGTTTCTTTTGGTTTGTTTAAAGTATCTTTGATATAAAGGATTCCTTTTATGTTGTCGATTTCTTCTTCATACAAAGGAATTCTACTGTATGTTCTATCATTTTCTAATTCAACAAACAACTCACCAACAGTTAAGTTGATGTCAAGTGCGAATAGGTCATTTCTAGGGACCATTATTTCTGAAGCAACGATGTCGTTAAATTCAAAAACGTTATTAATCATTTCTTTTTCTTCTTCTTCAATTGCACCTTTTTCTTCGCCAGCATCAATCATCATTCGGATTTCTTCTTCTGTTACAACTTCTTCGTCTGTTTCAGTTACGCCAAATAATTTTGAAACAGCATTTGTTGTGACTGTAAGGAGTTTAACAAATGGTGCTAGCACAATTGAAATTGCTCTAATTATTCCAACAGTTGCAAAAGAAATTTTTTCGTGGTGTTTCATGCCTAATCTTTTGGGAACAAGTTCACCAAAAATTAATGTGAAGAATGATAATAAAATTGTTACTAAAACGATTGATATGCTTTTTGCTGAATTTCCAAGTATTGGAGCTAAAAGTGGAGCAAGGTCGTCAGCAAAGGATTCTGCTGCAAATGCACTTGATAAGAAACCTGCTAAGGTAACTCCAATTTGAATTGTTGCTAGAAATTTACTTGGGTTTTCTAACAATTTTTTTGTTTTGATAGCTTTTTTGTCGCCTGATTTTGCAAGCATATCTATTTTTGCATCGTTTAATGTTACAAAAGCGATTTCGGTCATTGCAAAAAATGCATTTAGCAGGATAAGACAAAAAAGCATAATTATTTCAGACATTTTTCCCCTCCATAAATAATTTATACATTAATAT
>CAZTCE010000097.1:0-4884 GCA_964612205.1 uncultured Eubacteriales bacterium
CTTTTAGTTAAATTCGTTGATTTTAACTAAAAGGAAATAATTTATTTATTTTTAAATTTAAATTAAGAAGAGCCTCACATTTCAAAATGATGAATGTGAGGCTTGATCGGTTTTATCAGATGATTTCGTATTGGATGAGACGTTTCAAAACATATTGAAACGTTGCTTCAATTGACAACGTTGTTGTGTCAACGTAGATGTTAAGGGCATCGTGAAAATGTTTCAAATCAGGATTGCCATTGACTACTTCACAGAAACCACGTCGAGTTTCGTGCTCTTGACGACGAATAAATTCGAATTTATTCGCATCTGGTTCGTCGTTGATACGTGAATATGCTGTTTCTGCATCTGCAACCATGTGGATGATTACATCGCATTTTGGCAAATCGTGGATTTTAGTGAGATTGGCAATCCATGAGTATGAAAAACCATGAATAGCAGCGTGGATGAAACTGTCTAAATATCCCTGATTGGTAAGAATGACATCATATTTTTCGCAATTTTGCCATTCCTCGAAATAGTTTGCAAAGAGACGGTTATCTAAGGCGAAAAGCATACAATCAGTGTAGGAATCTTTGCAGGCCTTGTGTAAGTCTTCTGTTAGATATCGATCGTGCGGAATTTGACTTCTTTTCACGCACTTGCCGTTGGAAATCATGTAGTTCTCGAGTTTGTCGCAAAGTGCAGTCTTGCCAGCGCCATCCATTCCGGAAACAACAATCCAGGGTGCTCTCTTAACATTCTTGCTAGTCATGTGAAAATCCTCCTAACCTTTGTTAAAATACAGTTACGTTTATATTATACAACGTTTTGATATTTATGTCAACTAATGAAGCTTTTTAATTATTTATGAATCTAGTATAATTTGAAAAGATTATTGAAAAATGTGTTGATGTCTAAACTAAAACTTATTATGAATGTTGTTTTAAAAAAATAAATTTAAGAATATTGTTCAGAATGAGAATTGAAAAATTATTGCCTTGTAACTGCATATAAAAATATGTTAAAATATATTTTGTAAAATCGAGAATGGAGTGATGAAAAATGATAGATTTGCATACTCATACTAGTTATTCGGATGGAACAAGCAGTGTGATTGAATTGCTTGAAAATGCCGAGAAAAAAGGGATAAGTGTTTTGTCTATAACTGATCATAATACCGCAATGGCTTATGAAGAATTAGAAAATTTGGATGTTAAAAAATATTATTCCGGTAGAATTATTCCGGGAATTGAATTAAATACTAAAATTTTAGGTGTGCCAATAGAAATTTTGGGATATGGAATTGATTATAAAATTATTAATGAAATTTTGAAAGATGTTTATATTTCAGCCGAAAAAAGAAATGTGATAGAAGTTCAAAGATTAAGTGAAAAATGTCTATCTGCTGGAATTAAAATTGATAAAAATTCTTTAGATAATTTTGATGGAAAATCTTTTGCTTCGAAGTTTATTCAAAACGAGATTAATAAATATCCTGAAAATGCAAATATTATTTCAGAAGATGCTTTAGCAGATACAAAGGTTTTTTATAGAAAATATATGTCTAATCCTGAAGGAATTTTATATGTTGAGATGGATGATTTGGTGCCAGATTTTGAAACTGCTTCAAATGTTATAAAGCAATCAGGTGGATTAGTTTTTCTTCCGCATATTTTTGAATACAGAGAAAAATCAGAAAAAATTCTTGAATTTATTTTGAAAAATCATAGGATTGATGGCATTGAATGTTTCTATACGACTTTTTCGAGAGAGCAAAAAGAATTTTTGACAAGTCTTTGCAAAGATAAAGGACTATATATGTCTGGTGGTAGTGATTATCATGGCTTGAATAAACCAAATGTAGAGCTTGGCACAGGCTTTGGAGATTTGTTAGTTGAAGAAAGTGTTATAAAAGATTGGTATAAAAATACTGTCGTTTTACCATGTTAAGATTTTGAGAGCCCCACATATCAAAATGATGAATGTGAGGCTCTCATGGTTCAATCAGAGAATTTCGTATTCGGTAAGGCGCTTCAAAACGTGTTGGAACGTTTCTTCAATTGACAGCGCCGTCGTATCAACGTAGATGTTGAGCGCATCTTGGAAATGCTTCAAATCGGTATTGCCGTTGACAACTTCGTAAAAACCACGTCTGGTTTCATGTTCCTGGCGACGAATGTATTCGATATACTCGAATTTGTCAGCATCTTCGTCGTCTTTGATGCGAGAGTACGCCGTTTCTGCTTCAGCAACCAAATGAATGATTACATCGCACTTGGGCAAATCACGAATGCGATTGAGATCAGCAATCCATGAGTATGAGAATCCCTGAACAGCACCGTGTACGAAGCTGTCGAGGAATCCACGCTGGGTGAGAATGACATCGTATTCTTCAGAATTTTGCCATTCATTATAACGTTTTGCGAAAATGCGGTTGTCCAGTGCGAAAAGCATGCGGTCAGTGTACGGGTCATCGCTAGCATTGAGCAAATCAGTTACCAAGTACCGGTCGTGAGGAAGGCGACTTCTCTTGACACGCTTTCCATTGGAAAGTAGATATTTTTCGAGATTGTCGCAAAGGGAAGTCTTGCCAGAGCCGTCAAGTCCAGAAACAACGATCCAAGGAGCTCTCTTAACATTCTTGCTAGTCATATTCAAATCCTCCTAAACCTTAATAAAAATGGTTATGTTAACATTATACAACTTTTTTGACATTATGTCAATTAGTCGAAAACCTATTTTACTCTCAGAATGTACGTTATTTTTGATTTATCTAATGTTGCAGAAGTTGTGATTCCCGGCTTTGTGATGCTATTATTTGAACCACAGTTATACACTTTTATATTTACATAGTTTCCAGAAGGATTTGTGTATGAATTAAAAAATTCCACATGACCATTTGAAACTAGAATATCGCCTGGTTTTGCTTGAGATAGATCTACACATTTTGTACCACTTTTTTTATCAACTACTTTTAAATACGAATTGCCACCTGTCGAGCCGATATTTGCAAACGTTGCACTATTTCGTTGATAGCTAAAATATTTTTGCATAGCGGTATTCCCGTTTGCTAAAGCATATTCGTAAAGGACCCATGTAACGTATGAACTGCAGTCTACATAGTAATTTCCAGAATATGATTTGCTTTTATCGGCAGGGATACTTCTTACTCCGTTTGCCACACTATATTTGAAATTATTGTTTGCATAATAAGCTTTACAGTTTTTAATAATTGTAGTTAAGTTACTAGAATTTCTATTAAATGTTGGAAGTTTATTTGAAGTTGTTGATGAGTCTGCGTAAGTTTTTAGTGCTTTTCTTGTTGCTTGACCAACTATCCCATCAACGGAAAGTCTTTTATTTTTCTGAAAATTTGTTACGGCATTATATGTGGCAGTTCCGAAAATACCGTCTATTTTTAGCGAATATCCGTTATGATTTAACATATCTTGAAGCCATTTTACGCCCGTTCCATAAGTACCCTTTTTTAATAATATTGCTGGTTCTGAATAGCTACTTGTGTATGCGGCTAAAACAGTACTACTAAATAACATAAAAATAAATAGACACAAAAAAATAACTTTTCTATTCATTTTTGCACCTCCTAGTTAAGTTATTCTATAATCATTATAACGTGGCTTTTGCATGGAAGTAAACACACAATGGTTGGCAGTATAGGATAAATATTCATTTTTGACTTTTTATTTAGTGAAAAACGTGGTATAATTTTGAGGTGGTATGAAATTGGAAATTATTTATATGAAAAAGATTATATCTGTATTTCTGATATAGCAAAATCTAAAAGTGATAAATCACGAGCAGCTGATGTTATAAGAAATTGGTTACGTAATAGAAGTACATTAGATTTTTTAACTGCTTGGGAACAATTATATAATCCTAATTTTAAAGTGTTCGAATCTGAACACTTTAGAAAGCAAATTGGGTTATTAACTTTTACACCAAGTGTAACTGAATGGCGCGAAAGAACAAATGCTATTGGTATGTATTCTAAAATTGGTAAGTATGGAGGAACATATGCGCATAAAGATATTGCTTTTGAATTTGCTTCTGCAATAAGTTCAGTATTTAAATTATATTTAATAAAAGAATTCAAAAGACTAAAATAATTAGAAAATCAAAATAGGTAATGGTTAAAGTATGCTGAAGAAGCAGATATATTAAATGTAGTTGTATTTAATGCAACTGCTAAAAAGTGGAGAGAACTTAATCCTGATTTGGCAAAAACATCTAATGTTAGAGATTATGCAACAATTAATGAATTAACAGTATTATCTAATTTAGAATCACATAATGCAGAATTAATTAAAAAAGGAAAAAGCAAAGAGGAAAGATTTGAAATTTTGAATGAAATTGCCAAGTATCAATTAAATATACTTGATAATGCTGAAAAAAATAAAATTATTAGAAAATGAAAATAAAGAGGAGTAAAGTTATGGGAATAATATCATTAGCTAGCGGTAGTTCATGTTGGAGAGGTTTAGATTATTATAAAAATAAAAAGGTTATTAAATTGAACAAAATAAATGAAAATGAGTATTCAAGTATTGTAAAAGGAGCAAGTAACTACAATGTTCATTTAGATATTGAACATCCAAGAAAATCAATTTGTGATTGTCCCTTAGCTGATGGAAAAAGAATCATTTGTAAACATATAGTCGCTACATATTTTAATGCTTTTCCAAATGAGGCAGTTAGTTTTGAAGAGGAACAAAATCGATTACAAGAAGAATATGAAAAAGAGCAAGAAGAGGAATATGACAAAGTAATTAAATACTTAAATAGAATGACAAAGCAAGAATTGGTTGAAGAATTAATTCAAGTTTTCGATTACGGACCCGAATGGATATATAATGATTTTGTAAAAAGAAATCTATATTAATA
>CAZTCE010000098.1:0-4857 GCA_964612205.1 uncultured Eubacteriales bacterium
GATTTATAATATAACAAATCTTTCTAACGATTTGCTGATTCTTCTTGATATTTTTTGTACTTTCCATATTTTTGTCACACACAAAAAAAACCATCTCAAACGAAATGGTTTTTTGGCTTGTGTAGGCCATATCTTTATTCTTCGATAGTTTGAATAGAAACTTGTTTTTTATCTCTACCTTTTCTTTCAAATCTAACGATACCATCGGCTTTAGCGAAAAGTGTATCATCACTGCCGATTCCTACATTTGTTCCTGGGTGGATTTTTGTACCTCTTTGTCTAACTAGAATGTTACCAGCTAAAACAAATTGACCATCAGCTCTTTTGACACCAAGTCTCTTTGACTCACTATCTCTACCATTTTTGGTACTACCCATACCTTTTTTATGTGCCATGATTCTCTCCCCTTTCAGTTTAGAAATTATCTATTAGTCTTTATTACTTAAAATACTAATTATTCGGCAGCTTCTGTTTCTGCTGCAGCTTTTTTCGAACTAGCTCTTTGGCTAATTTTTTCGATTTTAATCTTTGTGAATGGTTGTCTATGACCTTGAGTTTTTCTTTCATTCTTTTTAGCTTTGTATTTGTAAACACGTATTTTTTTAGCTTTTCCATGTTCTAAAACTAAAGCTTCAACTTTTGCACTTTTAACAGTTGGAGTACCAACTTTAACTTTCTCACCATCAGAAAGTAATAATACTTGGTCAAAAGTAACTTTATCGCCTTCGTTTACGTCTAATTTTTCAACGAAAACAACATCTCCTTCGCTAACTTTGTATTGTTTACCACATGCTTCGATTACTGCGTACATACCTACGCACCTCCTTCATATAAAACTCGCTAATCGTTTCTTCTTAGGTAGCTATAAAATAGCATTTAAAACCATAATTAGGCGGATTACACGTTTAACATTATAATATGCTCATCAATTTTTGTCAACTATTTTTCAATTTTTCTTGACAAGATTTTTCAAATATGTTATTAATGTTGCTAACAGAATTCTGTAAGTTCTCGTGGGTGTCCCACAATTTTTCCAAATTTAGGAGGTTTTGTATGTTAATAGGAGTAAAAAGTATGTCATTGCTTGGCGTTGAAGGCTATTTTGTTGACGTTCAAGTTGACGTTGGTGGTGGGCTACCAAGCTGGGAAGTCGTTGGATTACCCGACACAAGCGTCAGAGAATCCAAAGAAAGAGTTCGTACTGCCATTAAAAATTCTGGTTATCAACTTCAAAGCAGACGAATTGTTATAAATCTTGCACCGGCTTACACAAAAAAGGAAGGCTCTTTCTTTGATTTGCCAATAGCCATTGGAATTTTATACGACATTGGTGAGATACAAAGTTCAAATATTAATGAATATGTATTCATTGGTGAACTTTCTTTAGATGGCAAACTAAATAAAGTAAATGGAATTTTGCCGATGTGCATAGAAGCATTAAACTTAGGAATCAAAAAGGTAATTATTCCTTACGAAAATCGCATGGAAGCTGGTGTTATAAAAGGATTAGAAGTTTATCCTGCTAAAAATTTAGAAAGTGTTGTGGAGCATTTAAATGGGCATAATTTAATCGAACATTTTTCAATTGATTCTTCAGAAATATTTTCAAAAAATAATCAATTAAATTTTGATTTTTCTGAAGTAAAGGGACAAGAAAGTGTAAAACGTGCTTTAGAAATTTCTGCTGCTGGCTCTCATAACTGCCTTTTGATTGGCAGTCCCGGCTCAGGCAAAACAATGCTTTCACGCCGTCTACCATCTATATTACCCGATCTCACTTTTCAAGAAGCACTTGAAATATCTAAAATTCACAGCATTGCTGGCACTCTTCCAATTGACAAACCAATCGTTACCTCAAGACCTTTCCGTAGTCCGCACCACACAATTTCTTCAACTGCATTAACTGGTGGTGGCAAAATTCCAAAACCAGGTGAAATAAGTTTAGCACATCACGGTGTTCTTTTTCTAGATGAATTGCCAGAGTTTAATCGTTCAAGCTTAGAAGCAATGCGTACTCCCCTCGAAGACCGCATTGTCACAATTAGTCGTACATCTTGCACGCTTACTTATCCTTGTAATTTTATGCTAATAGCTAGTATGAATCCATGCCCTTGTGGCTATTATGGTTGCGAAGACAAAGAATGTACTTGTTCAGAAACAGCAATTGAAAAATATATCAATAAAATTAGCGGTCCACTTCTTGACAGAATAGATATCCATATTGAAGTCCCTAAAGTTAAATATGACAAACTACAATCCAATTCACAAGAAGAAACATCTGAAATGATAAAAGAACGTGTAAATATTGCAAGAGAAATTCAGCGTGAACGCTATAAAAATTACAATATTTTTTCAAATTCAGAATTAACATCTAATATGATTAATGAATATTGCAAGATTGATGAAAAATCCAAAGAAGTGCTTAAAAAGGCTTTTGACAAACTTGGATTAAGTGCTAGAGCATACGGTAAAATTTTAAAAGTAGCTCGCACAATTGCTGATTTAGATCAAAGTGAAAATATTAAATTTAATCATATTACAGAAGCCATTCAATACCGTTCATTAGATAGAAAGTATTGGAAATAAATTTCAGAAAGGAAAAAACATGAGTAAAAAAGAAAATAAAATCAAAGGAAATTATGGTGAAAATATTGCGTGTGAATATTTAGAAAAAAATGATTTTCAAATCATCGAAAAAAACTTTAGTTGCTATTTAGGAGAAATAGATATTGTTGCAATAGATAAAAACGAGCTTGTGTTTATTGAAGTAAAAACAAGATGTCAAAATTTTTTTGGTGATCCTAGAGAAGCCGTTGATACCAACAAGAGAAATCATATTTACAATGTTGCACAGTATTATTTAATAAATAAAAATTTAAGTGATCCTTATGTAAGATTTGATGTTATAGAAATATATCTCTATGGCGACCAAGACTATAAAATTAAACATATAAAAAATGTTATTACCGAAAATCCATTTGTCAAGAGGTCATATTATGAATGAAATTAAACTGATAAGAAAACATTCAACAGACTATCCCCAAAAATTATTTTGTATGCCAGAACCACCAGATATCTTATTTGCACTCGGAAATATTTCATTACTCAATTCATTTTCAATTGCAGTTGTAGGCTCACGCGTTCACACTTTAAAAGGAAAAACTTTAGCAGAAAACATAGTTAGTGAACTAACTATCAATAATACTTGCATAATTAGTGGAATGGCAAACGGAATTGATTCTATATCACATCAAACTTGTATTGAAAACGGCGGAAAAACAATCGCTATTCTAGGTGGTGGATTTAATCATTTTAAAAACAAATCTTTATTTAAGAAAATTTTAGAAAATGACGGATTAATTTTAAGCGAATATTTTCCAGATACTCCATCATTAAAACATCATTTTATAAGGAGAAATGAAATTATCGCTGGACTTGCTGACGGGACAATCGTTGTCGAAGGTAAAGAAAAAAGCGGTACTCTAATCACTGCAACTCACACGCTAAATTTAAAGAAAAATCTTTTCACCTTTCCAGGTGATTTATATGATAATAACTTTAGTGGCAACAATCTACTACTAACACAAGGTGCACATTGTATTTTAAGTTATAATGATTTAGCAAAGTATTATCCAAATCTAACTTCAAAAATCTCAATCGATACAACAATACCTAAAGAATATCTAAAAATATATAATGCTCTAGGCTCAAAGCCAATTCAAATTAACATACTCGCACAAAAATTGAAAACATCAATACAATTATTAAAATCGGATTTAACCCTTATGGAAATGGATGGATTTATAAAAAAACTTCCAAATGAAAACTATATAAAAAATAAAGGCAGAAAGTAATTTCCGCCTTTAAAATATATTTTATTGATTTAAACTTGCTTCATATTTGCTAACCCAAATTCCAGTTAACTCTAATCCTTCATATTGAAATGCAGGTGATACAGTATAGGTTTCGCCATTTAGCGTTGTAGTATCATTTATTCCATTACTAAAAATAATTTTCGAACCTGTTTCTCCAAGACTTGTTGCTGAATATCTAGGTATCCACACATAACTACTACCTTCTACTGTAACGGTTTTTCCAACTATATCTGAAAGCTTTGCATTTCTAAGAGCTACATTATCATACCCTGTAACAGCTAGTTCATCCAATAACATTACATTGGCCCAAGCACTTTGACCTTTTGAATAGTCATACCATTCTTTATCATCGCTACTTGCTACTACCCATGAAGCACCAACTAATTTTACTGGAATCATACCCTTACTTAAAATAGGCTTGTTAACACCTTTTTCACTATCATAATCATTTTTTGCAATCACAGTATCGCCACCTCCCATATCTTTGTTCAAATCTTTCAGAACATAATAAACTTCATCCTTATAAAAAATTCCGTTTTTTGAGATAACGTCACCAGTATCATAATTTACAAGATACTCACCTGTAATATTTTCTAAGCTCAACTGAGAAAATTCATCATCTGTGCTAAGAAAATACCAACCTTCGGTAGCTAGATAGGTTACTCCATCAACTTCTTTACTTCCAAAATCAGTTTTGCCAATATACGCATAATAATTTGGATTTAATTTATGTAAGAGTGTTCTATTTGTAACCGCTTCTAGCAATTCTTGAACCTCATAAACAGTTTTTGTTTCAACAGCTTTTTCGTTATTTTCTCTCAAGCCATAATAAATCGTTACGCTAGCAAGAATTAATATAACAACAATTGTTATGATCATTGAAATAAGAGAAACACCTTTTTTATCCATAATATCCTCCATTCACAATACTCTTATAAAAACATTTTACTATATTGATTTTTAAAAATCAATATATCAAAAG
>CAZTCE010000099.1:0-4805 GCA_964612205.1 uncultured Eubacteriales bacterium
CTAGGGTTTCCATAGCATCTGCTTTTTTGTGTCTACTTTTTGTTGACAACTTCAGGTATAAAACTCTGTGCTTTTTTCGTTCTTAAAATTTTTTCCTTTTTGTTATGGATGTTACCTTACAAAAAGAACGCCCCTTGGAATCAATCCCCTGAAACATGATCTCGATGTAATTGGGATATTCATGTGTCCGAACAACTTCAACATTTTCCATCTCTGTAAGTATGCCCGAAAACATACGGATGATGTGCATAGATTCGCCCCGTGTAAGTACCATATGAATCACGCCTTTCTCTTTTAGTTCAAAATTGAAACGGTAATTGGTTGTAACCAATTATAGTTTAACATAAAATGTTACAAAAATCAATACTTCGAATGATTTGTTTTGCCACAATTGACAAATGGTAACTCACATAAAAAGGAACTTGCTTTAAAATAATGCAAGCTCCTTTTTTAAATTTTTATTCTTCTTCTTCTTCTTCTTCATCACAAAAACCTTCAGTAGATGTACATTTATCCCAATCATCATGTTCTTCTCTTCTTAATTTGCACCAATCTCTACCATCATAATTAATGCAATCTTTACAGTATCCAACTGCCATATAAAACACCTCCATATTTACTCTATTTTTCAGAACTAGAGCTATTTTATCACAATTTTATGTAAAGTTCAATAGAATTATAAATTTTTCTAAAAGATTTGTTATCCTCTAAAGTTAGATAAAAAAGAGATCTACCTGACACAGTAAA
Organism: uncultured Eubacteriales bacterium; assembly: GCA_964612205.1. Taxonomy (GTDB): domain Bacteria; phylum Bacillota; class Clostridia; order TANB77; family UBA1234; genus UBA1234. Next base: position 748 of record CAZTCE010000099.1, read on the forward strand.
TCCCTTCATAATAAATTTGAGTAAATCTATAAGCCGGGTTCTGTATTAGATAATCATTTATCTAGGACGCATATTGCTATACGCCTCAAGCCATCTACATTAAGAAGCTAAGCGGGCCGCCCAATACTTCTACCATGATGTTGCTCCGAGTGGGGTTTACATAGCAAGCATGTCTCCATGCTTCTGGTAGGCTCTTACCCTGCCTTTCCACCCTTACTTATTAGTCGATAAAAATGAGTACAAGTAAAACCTTGCAGTCATTTTTATTTAGACCAAAAGCGGTATATTTCTGTTGCACTTTCCTTAGAGTCGCCTCCACCAGCCGTTAGCTGGCACCCTGCCCTATGGAGCCCGGACTTTCCTCTCGTATTAAATACCAGCGATTATCTGGTTTACTCATGTTCTTATTTTAAAACAAATGTATTGTTATGTCAAGTAAAATTCTGATACGAATTGGGAATATTTACAACTAGATTTAAAGTTAAAACAGCTGTATAATTAATTTAAGAGGTGAGGTTATGAAAGATGTAACAATTACTCTACTATCACAGAAACCTGCAGAATTAAATAAATTTTTAAACAGTTTTTTCGACAAAAAAATAGATGTTGCAGATGAAGCATTCATGTGGTCATGCATATACAAAGAACCACTCTCGAGCGTTAATCTCATCTCTACTTTAGTTGATAATAATGAAAAATTTAATATAGAAGCATTAATTTCTTTAGAACATCTACATAGCATAAAAGTTTCCGAAGAAAATTTAGAAGATTTAATAAAACTTATGTATTTAAAATATTATAATTAAAAGTGCTACAAATTGTAACACTTTTAATAATGACTTTTATTTCTACATCTCATCTTTTTTGCCACGAGTCATTAATGCTTCTGTGGCCTCTTTAGGTGTTTTTCCGTTATGAATTATAGAATACATTTCATCTATAATTGGTGTGTAAACATCATATTTTCTTGCTAATATGTATGCACCATCAACGGCGTTAATTCCCTCTACAACCATTCCAACTTCTTTTTTAGCATCTTCTATTGAATAACCTTTTCCAAGTAAAATTCCACATTGTCTATTCCTACTATGCTTACTAGAACAAGTTACAAATAAATCTCCAAGCCCAGTAAGTCCATAAAAAGTTTGACCATTCGCCCCAGATTCAATTCCTAATCTAGAAATTTCAAGAAGTCCTCTTGTAATTAAAGCAGCAATCGTGTTATCTCCATAACCAAGACCAATAGCAATTCCACAGGCTAAAGCAATAATATTTTTCAAAGAACCTCCCATTTCAATTCCAAGCATATCCTTATTTGTGTAAACTCTGAAGCACTCATTCATAAACACTTCTTGAAGTTCATACATAGCTTTCTCATTTTCGGATGAAATAACTACTGCTGTTGGAATAAATTTTGAAACTTCCTCAGCATGACTTGGACCAGATAAAGCAGACACTTTAACCATAGGTAAAACTTCTTTTATAACCTCTGTGTATACTTTTTGAGTATCGGCTTCCATTCCCTTTGAACACAATACAAAAATATGTTTTTCATTTGCAAAAGGTTTTAAATTATTTAATGTTTGTCTTATTACATTAGAAGGAGTAACAATCAAAACAATTTCAACATCTTGCATTACTTCTTCTAATGATGTATAGCAATTAAGTCCATCTGGTATAGTTATATCAGGCAAGAATTTGCATTTCTTTTCTTCGTTTATCAATTTTGCTTCTTCTTCACTATAAGACCAAATTTTTACATTATGACCATTTCTATGTAGAAGCATACTTAATGCAACTCCCCAACTTCCACTGCCAATTACCGCTATATTTTTATTCATAGTTAACCTCCTTAAAAATTAAGGATATATACCAAGCCAGATATATATCCTCCAAAATAATCTAATTATTTCAATTTAGCTTTTTTCTCAGTTTTTGTTTCCCATAATTTATTTTCAGTGCCACTTAATAATCTTTGGATATTGGCTTTATGTCTTATTAAAACAAATAATGCCAATACAACCGCAAATGCTAAGTAAAGCCATTTGTTGTTAAATGCTGTTCCCGGAAGTAGGAATACAAGCACAGGATAAAGAATTGCGGATAATATAGAACCTAATGAAACCATTCGAGAAAGTAACATTATTAATAGTGCAAATACTAAACAAATTAAACCAATTCTCCATTCAACAACAAAAATTACACCAAGCGATGTAGCAACACCTTTTCCGCCTTTGAAACCATAATATATTGGAAAATTGTGGCCAAGCACAGCACCAATTCCAGCAGCCATTATAGCATAATCATGTAATACTAAAAATTGTTCTGGTGTATATGTTCCCCAAGTTGCAATCCAATTTCCTAGTAAAACTGCAACTACTGCTTTTAATACATCTATACATAAAACTAAAGCAGCTGGTCCTTTGCCAAGAACTCTAAGAGTATTAGTTGTACCAGCATTTCCACTTCCTTGGCTTCTAATATCTTCTTTTTTTAATAATTTGCACAAGATAATTGATGGATTTATACTACCAATAAAATATGCAATAAAAGCAATAACTATTACTTGCCATACCATAACAATTCCTCCTTTGTTACTTTAATCTTCTTTTTTCTTTTCACGTATTATTAGTCTAACAGGTGTGCCTTCTAATCCACCAAAATTACTTCTGATATTGTTAATTAAATATCTTTGATAAGAAAAGTGAAATAATTTTGCACTATTACAAAATACAACGAATGTTGGTGGTCTGCTAGAAGCTTGAGTAGCATAATAAATTTTTAATCTTCTACCTTTATCACTAGGTGGTTGAACCTGTATAACAGACTCTCTTATAACATCATTTAACATGCTGGTAGACACTCTTTTTGCGTTGTTTTCATTAACAGAATTTATAAGAGAAAACAGCTTGTCCACTCTTTGCCCCGTTAATGCTGAAACAAATAAAATTGGTGCATAAGAAAGGTAAGAAAGTTTTTCACGTATCGTTTTTTCATAGTTTTCTAATGTACCAGTTTCTTTTTCCATTGCATCCCATTTATTTACCAAAATTATAACACCTTTACCAGATTCGTGAGCTTCACCGGCAATTTTAGCATCTTGATCTGTAACCCCCTCAGTTGCATCAATTACTAAAACACAAACATGTGCATTATCTATCGCAGTTTTTGCACGGATTATGCTATATTTTTCAATATCTTCTTCAATTTTGCTTTTTCTTCTAATTCCGGCAGTGTCAACAAAAACATATTTACCATATTGGTTTTCAAATTTAGTATCAATCGCGTCTCTAGTAGTTCCAGCAACATTTGAAACAATAAGTCTATTTTCTCCTAAAATTTTATTTATCAAAGAAGATTTGCCTGCGTTCGGTTTTCCAATAACAGCAACGTGAATAAACTCATCATCATCGTCTATGTCACTTTCTGTTGGAAATTTTTCGTATATTTCATCTAAAACATCACCTGTGCCTAGTTGATTTAAAGCAGAAACAGGAAAAGGCTCGCCAAGGCCTAAGTTATAAAATTCGTAAATATCATCTGGTGTTTGACCTATATTATCAGCTTTATTGCAAACTAAAACAACAGGCTTGCCAGTTTTACGAAGCATTGTTGCCACTTCATAATCTGGAGCTGTAACACCTTGTTTTATATCAGTAATAAAGATTATAACATCAGCTGTTTCCATTGCAATTTGTGCTTGACGTTTCATTTGAACTAAAATTTCATCATTTGATTTTGGCTCGATTCCACCCGTATCAATTATAGTAAATTTTCTTCCACGCCACTCAGTGTCTGCATAAATACGATCACGAGTAACGCCAGGAGTATCTTCAACAATTGATTTTCTCTCACCTATTATATAATTAAAAAATGTAGATTTGCCTACATTTGGTCGCCCAATTAAAGCTACAATTGGTTTTGACATCTTAATTTCACCTCGAACTACATTGTATAAAAAATATTGTAAAAAGTCAAGTTGATACGACTAAACTTATCAGAAATAAAAGATACAAAATTCACAAAAGAATTTTGTATCTTTTATATTTTAGATATAC